>DASRUH010000094.1:0-7068 GCA_035655535.1 Methylomirabilis sp. (SeqCode) | reverse complement strand
CTGGAGATCGATGTGAAGGAGCGTCCAACCGGACGATTGGGCGTCGGCGGGGGCTTCAGCACCTCCGGCGGAGCCATCGGATCCGTCTTCCTGGCGGAGGAAAACCTCTTTGGGCTCGGCAAGCGCATCCGCCTCTCCGCGACCCTGGGAACGATCACGACCCTCCTCAATCTCCGGTACGACGATCCCTTCTTTCTCGACTCCGAGTATTCGTTCAGCTTGAGTCTCTTCGACCGGACATCCGACTTCGACGAGTTCGAAGAGCAGCGGCGCGGCGGCGAGATCGGATTCGGACGTCGATTATTCAAGTACAATCATATCAGCCTGAGCTACCTCTATGAAACGGTGAGGATCTCGGACGTCGATCCGACCGCGTCGAGCGCGATCCGGGAGGAAGAGGGGACGTCCACGACCAGTTCGGTCAACCTGGGGCTGAGCCGGGACACGCGCGACGATCCCGGCAAGCCGACGCGGGGGTACCGCGTCAGCCTGAATAACGAGCTGGCGGGCGGACCGTTGGGCGCGGATAATGAATTTTACAAATTCATCCTCGATGGCCGGTATCACTTTCCTATTATCGTCGACAAGGAGATCATCGTGATGGTCCGGGCGAGGAGCGGGCTCGTCGAACCGTACGGGGACAGTGAGCGTGTCCCGCTCCAGGAGCGGTTCTTCTTGGGGGGTCCCAACGCCTTTCGGGGCAGTGGCTTCCGAAAATTCAGCCCTCGAGATCCGGTGACCGGGGACCGGATCGGGGGGAGCAAGTTTTACCTCTTCACCACCGAGCTGGGGTTCCCGCTCTTCAAGGAGATCGTCGATCTCCGGGCGGCGCTCTTCTTTGATGCTGCAGAAAACGTTGCCGAGGGTGAGGACATTCAGCTCGACCCGGAGTACGCCTTCGGGGTCGGCCTGGGCCTGGTGACCCCTTTTGGTCCGGTCCGGATCGATCTCGGGTACAATCCCGATCCACGCGCGGACGATGAGACCTTCCTGATCCATTTCAACATTGGAAGGGTATTCTAAACCCCGTTGAGGAGGTGGCGGACGACCATGAATCGAGGACGTGCGAAAAGAGTTCTCCAGATAGTGTTGGTCGTTGCGCTGAGCGCGATGGGTGTCGGCTCGGCGGCTGCCCAGGCGGCCAAGATCGGCCTGGTTGATCTCCAGAAGGTGTTAGTGGATTCCAAAAAAGGCAAGGGGATCCTGTCCAAACTGCAAGGGGACAAGGACGCGAAGCAGAAGGACGTCGAGGCCCAGGAAAAGAAGATCCGCCAAATGGACGCGGATCTGGAGAAGCAGCGCACGGTCTTGAGCGAATCTGCCAGGACGGAGCGAGAGCGGGCGCTCCGAAAGGCGAAGACCGATTTGCGCCGGACGGTGGACGACCTGAATCGCGAATTCGCCGACCGGGAGCGCGATCTGCGGGAGCGCCTGATTCGCGATGTGACGGCGGTGGTCCGCGCGTACGGCCAGAAGAACGGCTACGTGCTGATCATGGAGGTGCGTGCTGGCGGCGTCATGTTCGGCAGCGACCAGGCCGACCTGACCAAGGAGATCACCGCCGCCTACGATTCCAGTCCCGGTTCGGAAAAGAAATAGGCATCTCCGGATTGTGCGGACGCGCACGGGGGGTTCCATGCCGGGGACCCCATATTTTCTTGCCTCGTGCCCTTCTTCGTGGTAAGAAGATTCAATTCGAGGCGGCGAATCCCGGTGGGTTTCGGAGACGTGGTGCGCCGTGCAGACGGGGTACGGTCGGGAGCCAGGGCGATGGGCGAGTACGTGATGGATGTTCTCGAAATTCAGAGGCATATCCCGCACCGCTTTCCTTTCCTCTTGGTCGACCGGATCCTTGAGGTGGAGAAGGGTCACCGGATCGTGGGGATCAAGAACGTGACCATGAACGAGCCGTTCTTCGCCGGTCACTTCCCGGAGCGCCCGATCATGCCGGGGGTCCTCTTGATCGAGGGGATGGCCCAGGTCGGAGGGATTCTGTGGAGCGCGACGATCGATCCCCCCCCGGAGAAGGCGCCGCGGTACTTTTATTTCGCTGCCATCGATAAGGTCAAGTTCCGGCGTCCCGTGTATCCCGGCGATCAGATCCGGTATGAGCTGCAGATCCTGCATCTGAAGAGTCGGCTCTGCAAGATGCGGGGTCATGCCTATGTCGACGGCCAACTGGTGGTGGAGGCGGAACTGCTGTCGATGCTCGTGGAGCACGAGGAGTGAGTCGGCCGGCTGGGAAAAGGCGAGGCCGTGGAACCGCGTCCGGAGGGGACGTCCCAGTCGCCCTCCATCCGACGGCGATCATCTCCCCGTCCGCCGCGATCGGACCCGGGGTGACCGTCGGTCCCTACGCGGTCATCGGGGACCATGTGAGCATCGGGGAAGGGAGCAGCGTCGGGTCCCACGTGATCATTGACGGATGGACGGAGGTCGGCCGGGGGTGCCGGATCTTCTCCCATGCCGTTCTCGGCACCGAGCCACAGGATCTGAAATTTCAGGGTGAGAAGAGCAGCCTGGTGATCGGCGATCACGCCGTCATCCGGGAGTTCTCGACCATCCATCGCGGGACCGCGGGGGGCGGCGGCAAGACGGTGATCGGGAATCACGCCCTGATCATGGCGTCCACGCATGTGGCTCATGACTGCATCCTGGGCGATGGAGCCATCCTCGCGACTGGTGCCGGACTGGGTGGTCATGTCGTCATCGAGGAATCTGCGGTGATCGGAGGCCTCGTCGGCGTGCACCAGTTTTGCCGCATCGGGAAGTATGCCCTCGTCGGGGGCTGCTCGGCCGTGAGGCAGGACGTCGTTCCTTTTTCCAAGGTCTCCGGGGACGGTCCGAAGCTGTACGGGCTCAACGCCGTCGGTCTTCGCCGTCACAACTACCCTGAGGAGACGATCCGCAGTTTGCGCAAGGCCTACCGACTCCTCTTCCAGTCCGGGCTCAACACCTCCCAGGCCGTCGCGCGCATCCAGGAGGAGATCTGGGACTGCGTGGAGGTGCAACACCTGGTCCAGTTCATCAAGACCTCGGAACGGGGCGTGGCCCGATGAGAGGCTCCGCACGATCGGGGCCCGAGGTATCGTCTCCGTCCCGACGGCCTGTTGACCGGTGACTCCGAACAGCTGAGCAGGTGGGTCATGTCTTGGATCGGGATTATTGCAGGCTCCGGTCCCCTGCCCGTTTTGGCCGCGCGTGAGGCCAAGGCGGCCGGGAGGATGGTGACCGTGGTCGCCATCCGCGAAGAGGCGGACCCTGCGGTCGAGGCGGTGGCGGATCGGCTCCACTGGGTCGGCGTCGGCCAGTTGGGGGCGCTCATCCGGTCGCTGAAGCGCGATGGGGTGCGCGAGGCCATCATGGTCGGTAAGGTAAGGATGAGTCACCTCTTCAGCCAGGTCCGCCCGGATGTCCGGGGGGCGCTGGTCTATCTCCGGCTGAAGGACCGCCGGGGCGATTCCATCATGGAAGCGGTCGCCGAGGAGCTCGAGCGCGCGGGGATCACCCTCCTCGAGTGTACCCGGTTTTTGACTGGAGTCCTGGTCGAAAAGGGGGTGCTGTCCCGGCGGGCGCCGGCAGAGAGGGAATGGGAGGACATCCGGTTTGGTCGGGAGGTCGCACGCGCCCTGGCGCACGTGAAGGTCGGGCAGACGGTGGTGGTGAAGCATGGCGCCGTCCTCGCGGTCGAAGCGGTCGAGGGGACCGATGCCGCGGTGCGGCGTGGAGGGGAGCTCGGACGGGAAGGGGTGGTCGTCGTCAAGGTATGCCGGCCCCAGCACGATTTTCGGTTCGATGTCCCCGTCATCGGCCCGACGACCATTGCGGTGCTGCGCGAGGTGCGAGGGACGGCGCTGGCGGTCGAAGCAAACCGTACCCTGCTGTTGGATCGCGGGCAGGCGCTGGCCCTTGCGGACGAGGCGGGGATCGCCGTCGTCGCCGACTGACGCCATCGGCCTCCGGCCAACGGCGAGTGACTGGTGACTCGTGAATGGTGACGAGTGAGTGCGGATTCTTCACCAACCACTAACCACCAATCACCAGCCACTGCGAAGCTGTGAACCGTGAACTATGAACGGTGAACGCAGAATACGGGTGGGAGTGGTAGGCGTAGGGCATGTGGGCCAGCATCACGCCCGGATCTACCACGACCTTCCAGGGGTGGAGTTTGCTGGCATCGCGGACAGTGATCCTGCCCGCCTGCAGGAGATCTGCGAACCGCTGGGGGTCCCCGGGGTTCGCGACTACCGGGAGCTTCTTGGCCGGGTGGACGCCGTGAGCGTCGCCGTCCCCACGTGTCTCCACGCCTCGATTGTGCGCGATTTCCTCGAGGGCGGGGTGGATGTTCTTGTCGAGAAGCCCCTGGCGGAGACCTTGGAAGAAGCGGAGACGCTTACCGAACTGTCCCGGCGGCGGGCGCGGATTCTTCAGGTCGGCCATGTCGAGCGCTTTAATGGGGGGGTCCGCGCGCTCCACCGGATCGTCCAGGCACCCGCCTTCATCGAATGCCATCGCCTCAGCCCTTTCCCGCAGCGCGGCACGGACGTGGATGTGATCCTTGATCTCATGATCCACGACATCGACATCATCCTGAGCCTGGTCAAGTCCCCGGTGATCGAAGTGCATGCGGTCGGGGTACCGGTGCTCACGGATCGGGTGGACATCGCCAACGCGAGGATCCGTTTCGCCTCCGGGTGCGTGGCAAACGTGACCGCGAGCAGGGTCAGTGCCGAGCGCGTCCGAAAGATCCGCGTCTTCCAGCCGGACACCTACATCTCCCTGGACTACGCCAGTCAAGAACTCACGCTCTACCGTCGGCTGCCGGCTGACCGTGCTGCGCCTTCCCCCCAGCTTGCCCGGATCGTCAAGGAAGAGGTGGCGGTGGAGAAAGAGGAACCCCTCCGCCTCGAGATCGCAAGCTTCGTGAGTGCCGTCCGGCACCGGACGCGGCCGGAGGTCTCCGGAGCAGAGGCGGTAGAAGCGCTCCGGCTCGCCTCCCAAATCCTCGCCAAGCTCTAGTCGATGTTCACGTTTCAACGTTCAACGTGCGAAGTCGCCGGAGCTGCAGTGCGGACTGGGTCCGTTGCACCTTGGGCGGTGAACGTTGAACGATGAATAAGAAGATCTTCATCGTGGCGGGGGAGGCGTCCGGGGACCTGCATGGTGCCGATCTCGCGCGGGCGCTCTGCACCCTCGACCCGGAGGTGACCCTGATAGGCATGGGAGGGGAGCAGATGCGCCAGGCGGGCGTGACGCTCATCGTCGATGCGCGCGAATTGGCCGTCGTCGGGGTGACCGAGGTGCTGTCGCGTCTCACGGCACTCCTGCGCGCCTTCGGGCGGCTCCGGACTTCTCTCAAGGCGGAGGCTCCCGGCCTGCTCGTTCTGATCGACTTTCCCGATTTCAACTTTTGGCTGGCACGAGCCGCCCGACGGCTGGGAATCGCCGTGCTGTATTACATCGGCCCCCAGGTCTGGGCGTGGCGTCGAGGGCGGCTCCGGACGCTGAAGCGGTTGGTCGAGAAGATGCTCGTCCTCTTCCCGTTCGAGGAAGCGGTGTACCGGGAGGCCGGCATCCCGGTCGCGTGCGTGGGGCACCCCATGCTGGACCGGCTGCGGGGCGTGCCGACGAAAGAGGAGGCGCGCCGACTGCTCGGCCACAGCGGCTCGGAGTTGATCGTGGGCTTGTTGCCCGGGAGCCGGGAGGGTGAGGTGAGACACCACCTCCCGGTCCTGAAGCAGGCCGTGGATCAGATGGGGACGGTGGAGCCCCGGATCCGGTTCCTCGTGGCCGTGGCCGACACCCTCCCGCCGGGTTTGGTGGAGACGCTCCTGCAGGGGAGCGGGCCGGCAATCCGCCTGGTCCGAGGACAGACATACCAGGTCATGCGGGCGGCGGACCTCGTGATTACCGCCTCGGGGACGGCGACCCTCGAAGCAGGCCTGCTCGGGACGCCCATGGTCATCGTATACCGGGTCTCACTGCTCACCTGGTGGGCGGGGAAGCTCCTGGTGGATGTCCCGTCCATCGGGATGGTAAACTTAGTGGTCGGCAGGCGGGTGGTCCCCGAGCTCCTCCAGTGGGAATTCACGCCAAACCGGGTGGCGGAAACTGCGCTCGGGCTCGTGCGTGACCCGGCTGCCCTCGATCGGATCCGCCGGGATCTGCGCGAGGTGCGGGGGAGGCTTGGGGAGGAGGGCGCGTCCCGTCGCGCCGCACAGGAGATCCTGACGATGCTCTACGAGCGGGGGGCCGGGAGTTCACGGTGAGGCGAGGGTGGAAGCGAGTCCGAACGCATCCGGTCGTCCTGGCCGCGCTCACGCGACTTGCGGTGCTGTTCCTCCGCGGGCTCTACCGATCGCTCAGAGTCGCCTATGTGGGCCGCGAAGTCCTCGACCGGCTCATCGAGACCGAGGGGCGGCGGGTGATGGCGGCCTTCTGGCACGGGCGACTCCTGATGATGCCCTTTGCCTATCCTCGAGCTCCGTGGGCGATCATGGTCAGTCGGCACCCGGATGGGGAATATATCAGTCGGGTGGCCGCGCAGTGCGGTATTCACAGCGTGCGCGGCTCGGCCGGTCGAGGCGGGCCCTGGGCCCTGCTCGGCATGGTGCGCGCCTCACGGCGCGGGTATCATCTGGCGGTGACCCCCGACGGTCCTCTCGGCCCGAGAGAACAGGTGAAGCCCGGAGTGATCGCGCTTGCCCGCCTGGCGGGAACCCCGATCGTTCCGATGGCCTTTGCAGCATCGCAGGGGAAGATCATCGGCAGTTGGGACCGATTCCTGATTCCCTATCCCTTCGCGCGGGCGGTGTTCGTCTATGGAGAGCCGGTTGCGGTCCCTCCAGGCGCCGGGCCCGAGGAGGTGGAGAAGGCGCGCGCCATCCTGGAGGAGCGTCTTCGGCACGTCACGGCGCTCGCCGATGCGTACGCGAAAGGACAGGAGTCATCGTCGGCCGTCAGCCATCGAAGAGAAGTGTCCAAGGGATCAAGGAATCAAGGGGACTGACGGCTGACAGTAGATGGCGGTGATGAGAACGCTGTACAACATCGGGCTCTTCCTTGCGT
>DASRUH010000093.1:0-5538 GCA_035655535.1 Methylomirabilis sp. (SeqCode) | reverse complement strand
CGAGGCGATCATGGCCCCGGAGAACCTCTCGCCGCGCGTACCCGACTTCGAGCCGGTAAAGGCGGTGGAGCCCCGCGGCCGGTACGCCGTGAAGGTCACGTACAAGCGACTCTTCGAGCCGGGTTTCGGGAGCTGGACGATGGGGATCCTGCCCGCGCATCTCCTCAACCGGGAGGCGCTGAAGGCCGAGGCCATTCGACTCGGCCGCGATCCCGAGAAGTTCTCCGTGCGCGACTCGCGGTTCAACCGGAACCCCATCGGCACCGGGCCGTTTCAGTTTGCTGAGTGGAAGACGGACCAGTACATCCGCTTGACCCGGTTCGACCGCTACTTTGAGGGGCCGCCGAACCTCAGCGAGTATCTGTTCCGCATCATCCCGGACCTCTTGACTGCCGAGCTCACGTTTTACGCCGGCACCAGTGACGCTTACGCCGCCCAGCCGCACCAGGTGGGGCGGTTGACGGAGGATCCCCGGTTTCAGAGCTTCTCCCGGCTCGGGTTGGGCTACACGTACATCGGCTACAACATGCGGCGGCCCATCTTCCAGGATGTCCGCGTGCGCAAGGCGCTCGGCATGGCCGTCAACGTCCAGGAGATCATCGACTACGTCCTGTACGGTCAGGGCGAGCGGACGACCGGTCCCTACCCGAAGCAGACGGAATTCTACGATTCCACGGTCCGGCCGCTGGCCTACGATCCGGAGGGAGCGCTTCGGCTGCTGGCCGAGGCCGGATGGAGACGGAACGCCGAGGGGTGGCTCGAAAAGGATGGGCGGCCGTTGGCCTTTACCCTCATCGCCAACTCGGGGAATGAGGTCCGGAAGGCGGTGATGGTGATCGCCCAGAACGCCTGGCGCCGGCTCGGCATCCGGGTGGAGACCCTGACCCTGGAATGGGCGGTCTTCATCAACGAACGCGTGGACAAAGGCGACTTCGACGCGGTGGTGCTCGGGTGGGCCATGGGACTCGACGCCGACATCTACCAGATCTTTCATTCGAGTCAGACGGGCCACTTCCAACTCAACTTCGTCGGCTACGCGAACGAGCAGGCGGACGAGTTGATGGTGCGCATCCGCCAGGAGTACAACCAGGAGCGGCAGGTGGCCATGGCGAGGCAGCTGCATCGGGTCATCGCCGAGGACCAGCCCTACACCTTTCTCTTCGTGGGTAAGAGCCTCGTGCTGCTGGACCGGAAGATCGTCCGCATGGTCCGGGATACGAGCGGGAGCGCCCGGTACCTGCCCATCGTTCCCGACAAGCTCGGCGGCATCAAGTTTCACTTCACGCAGTGGGTGAAGACACCCCAGCCGGTGCTCACGGCGAACTGAGGCGCGATGCTGACCTTTCTGCTCCGGACCGGATGGAAGAAGCTGTGGACCCTCTTCTTCATCTCGGTGATCTCCTTCGCCGTCATCCACCTCGCCCCGGGCGAGCCGAGCCAGATCGATCCGATGAATCCGCGCTTCACTCCCCAGCAGCTCGAGCGCTACCGGAAGGCGTTCGATCTCGATCAACCGCTCCACGTGCAGTACGTTCTGTTCTATCGGAAGCTCCTCAGCGGAGAGCTCCGCTCCTTCAAGGACAACCACCCGGTCATGCCGAAGATCATCGAGCGGATCTGGAACAGTCTCCCCCTTTTCGCGGTCGGGACGCTCCTCATGTGGTGCTTTGCCTTTCCGCTGGGGGTGGCCAGCGCCATTCGCCGCAACTCCCTGTTCGACCAGGTCACGACCGTGATCGTCTTCGCCCTGATCTCGGTGCCGGGCTTCTACCTCTCGTATCTCCTGATCATCTTCGTCGTCCAGAACTTCCACGTCGATGTCATCGGGCTCAGGACCTTCGGTCGGCCGGACACCCCGGGTGTGCTGACCCTGATGGATCGGACGTGGCACCTGGTACTGCCATCCGCGCTCGGAGCGACGGCTGGCATCGCCGTCATCTCCCGCTACGTGCGGTCGCAGATGCTGCAGGTGATCACCGCAGACTACGTGCGGACCGCCCGGGCGAAGGGCCTGGAGGAGGACACGGTCCTGTACAAACACGCCCTGCGAAACGCCCTCCTTCCCTTTGTGACGATGCTCGGCCTGCTGATCCCGGGTCTTGTGGGAGGCAGCGTCATCTTCGAGACGATCTTTGCCTGGCCGGGGCTCGGGCGGCTGGGGTACGAGGCGATCCTGAGCCGCGATTACCCGATCGTGATCACCCTCAACTTTATCGCGGCGGTCCTGACGCTGGTCGGCACATTGCTGTCGGATCTCCTGTACATGGTGGTGGATCCCCGGATTCGGCTGGAGGGGGGGGAGGTGTGATGGGACGGCACACGGCGCGCGAGACGCGGCCCAGGGATGCGACGGTCTCCCCGGCCCGGCTCGCCTGGCGCTCGTTCCTGCGAAACCGGACGGCCGTGGCCGGCATGCTGGCCTGCGCCCTCTTCTTCGTCCTTGCGCTGTGCGGGCTCGTCTTGACCAAGGGCGATCACCCGATCCTCGACCCCCGCCAGGTGCGGCTCGTGGACAAGTTCCGGCCGCCGTTGTCCCTCCCAACCTCCCGGGCGGTTGCCCCCGAAGTGCTTCCGCGCCTCGGGATCTACCCGTTGGGCACCGACGAGCTCGGACGCGATGTCTTCGCCCGCATGCTCGAAGGCGCCTTCGTCTCCCTCTCGGTCGGGTTCGTGGCGGTCGGGATCGCGGTCATCATCGGGATCGCCCTGGGGGGGATTGCGGGATATTACGGTCGCGCGCGGCTCAGGTTCGGGACGGTCCGGCTCATGACCGTCGATACGCTCATCACGGGGCTGATCGACGTGGCACTCTCGTTCCCCTCCTTCTTTCTGATCCTGACCGTGGTGGCGATTCTCCGGCCGTCGATCTGGAACATCATGGTGGTGATCGGTCTGACGAGTTGGGAGGGCACGGCGCGGTTTGTCCGTGCGGAGATCCTGGCGCTCCGCGAGCAGGATTTTATCCAGGCGGCCCACGCGCTCGGCGTCCCTGGGCCGCGGGTGATCGTGCGCCACCTCATCCCGAACGCCGTCGCCCCGGTCCTGGTCTCGGCGACGTTGGGGATTGCCGGGGCCATTCTGACCGAGTCGGGCCTCTCGTTCCTCGGATTCGGCGTTCCGCCGCCGGATGCCACATGGGGAAACATCCTGTCGGACGGGAAGAATTTCCTCTTCGACGCGTCGTGGCTGACGATCATCCCCGGCACGGCGATCCTGGTCGTGGTGCTCGCCTTTAACCTGTTCGGCGAGGGGCTGCGGGAGGCGTTCAACCCGAGGCTCCGCCAACTGTAGATCACTCGAAGGAGACCGTGGGTAGCACGGGCGACAGAGGGAATCTGGCGAGTCGGCCCTCGGCGCGGATGATCGTCTATTCCGGCTTGGCGGTCCTGATCGCCGCCGTGACGTATCTCCTCTGGGCGGTTGGGGCGCTGGCTGAGATACATCGAGAATATCAGGACATCATCGACCTCTTCACCGACCGCAGGAAGCTCCGGGCCTTGGTGCTCGGCTACGGAAAGTTGGCGCCCGTGGTCTTCATCGTGTTCCAGGTTGTGCAGGTTGTCTTCTCCTTCATCCCGGGCGAGGCGACCGGTCTGCTGGGGGGATTCCTCTTCGGCACCGTCTGGGGCTTCGTCTATTCCTCGATCGGCCTCACCGCGGGATCTCTGGTCGCCTTCGGCCTGTCGCGTCGGCTGGGGCTCCGGTTCGTCCGGCGCTGGGTCCGGCCGGAGCTGTATCAGCGGTTTGCGTTTTTGCAGGCGCCCCGGGGGATCGCGGTGGTCTTCGTCCTCTTTCTCATCCCCGGCTTTCCCAAGGATTATCTCTCGTACATTCTGGGCGTGAGCCCGCTATCCCTGTGGGCATTCTTCGTGGCGATGGCGCTCGGGCGCATGCCGGGGACGTGGATCCTGTCCCTCCAGGGCGACAAGTTCCAAGCGGAGGAGGCGTACGCCTGGCTGATCGTCCTCGCCATCAGCTGCTGCCTTCTCCTGGTCGCCTATCTCTACCGGGCCCGCATCATGGAGTTTGTCCGGCGGCATCGGGCCGATTCCCCGTAGACTCCCCGCGGCTCGGCACACCGCCTCCGGTCCCCTCGCCCGTCGCTCTGACGGTGCCGATCGTCCCTTGCCGCTCGGGTTGACGCGCCTGACCCCGCGACGTATAGTGCGAATCGAGGTGCTTCCACAGGGGTCGCGGCCCGTTGCTTCTGGAGAAGGAAGGGCGATGATGGCGCACCGGGCTCTCCCGATTCCACCCCACTTCGACCCGGAGGGGGTGGGTGCAGTATGGCAGGTTCCGTATGAAGAGCGGGCGCGGGATGCCGCGCAGTGGGCCAGGCAGCACGGCATCGCGCCGGCGGCCCGTGACCGATTCAGGATCTGTCTGATCCTGGTCGATGTGCAGAATACCTTTTGCATCCCGGGATTCGAACTCTACGTCGGCGGGCGCTCCGGGACTGGCGCGGTGGACGACAACGGGCGGCTGTGCGCATTCATCTATCGGAATATCGCGGCGATCACGCAGATTTGCCCAACGATGGATACGCATCAGGCGATGCAGATTTTTCACGCCGTCTCTCTCGTCAACGATCGCGGGGACCATCCGGCACCATACACGGTCGTCACGGGCGAGGACGTGCGCACGGGGGCCTGGAAATTTAATCCCGCAGTGGCGCCCGGCCTGCGCATCGATGCGGCGTACGGGCAGCGGCACCTCCTTCATTATACGCGGAAGCTCAAGGCGACGGGGAAATACGACCTCACCATCTGGCCCTATCACGCCATGTTGGGAGGCATTGGCCACGCCCTCGTCCCGGCGGTGGAGGAGGCCGTCTTCTTCCACAGCATCGCTCGCACCAGTCCACCGGACGTGCATCTCAAAGGCCAGCACCCCCTGACCGAGCACTACTCGGTCCTGGGGCCCGAGGTGGTGGAGGGCCCGGATGGCCAGCCGATCGCCGAGAAGAGCGATACGTTTTACCGGAAGCTCGTAGACTTCGATGCCGTGGTGATCGCCGGGCAGGCCAAGAGTCACTGTGTGGCGTGGACGATCGACGATCTGTTGGAAGATGTGCTCGCGACAGATCGGCGCCTGGTGGAGAAGGTGTACCTCCTGGAGGACTGCACCTCGCCCGTGGTGGTGCCCGGGGGGATCGACTATACGGATTCGGCGGACGCGGCGTTCCGGCGATTCGCCGAAGCGGGTATGCATGTGGTCCGCTCCACCGATGCCATCGCGCGCTGGCCCGGTATCACCCTCGATTAAGCGTGCCGGCCTGCACCGCCCCCCCGGTCCCTCGCTCGAAGCCTCCCGCTACTCCAGTCCCCCTGCTTCGGGGCCAACGGGTCCTGTCGTCCTGCCGGGCGCCACTCGTTGTCCGGAGTACAGTCACGGCAGCAGCACCTTCGGCCCCTCACTCCGGGGCTCCCGCGGCGACCCTGGTCGGTCCGAAAGCCTTCGGACTCCCGCCCATGTCGCTCGGGGCCTGCAGGTGCTGTGGCCTCAGGAGGGCCGGCCGCTCCGCCTGGGTCTCCCCTA
>DASRUH010000092.1:0-3591 GCA_035655535.1 Methylomirabilis sp. (SeqCode) | reverse complement strand
TAGGGGAGACCCAGGCGGAGCGGCCGGCCCTCCTGAGGCCACAGCACCTGCAGGCCCCGAGCGACATGGGCGGGAGTCCGAAGGCTTTCGGACCGACCAGGGTCGCCGCGGGAGCCCCGGAGTGAGGGGCCGAAGGTGCTGTTCCAATAGAATCGGCACCCCACGAATTTTCCGCCGGCAAAGGATAACTTCCCGAGCCGGTGTGCCTGGCGACAGGACCCGTTGTCCATCGAAGAGGGTGATCATGCGGATCGGGCCGTTTGAGGCCGGCGAAAAAGTCCTGCTGATCGACCCGAAGGGGCGCAAGTATCTCGTCACCCTGAGGCCGAACGACAGGTTCTCGAGCCATCTGGGGACGATCCCCCATGCCGAGATCATCGGGCGCGACGAGGGTGCCCTGCTCCGCTCCTCCGGCGGGGCCAGCTTCGTCGCCTTTCGCCCGACCTTCGCCGAATACGTCCTCAAGATGAAGCGCGGCGCCCAGGTGCTCTACCCGAAGGATATCGCGTCGGTCCTCATCTGGGGGGACATCTTTCCGGGCGCCACGGTGATCGAGGGGGGCGGGGGCTCGGGGGCGCTGACGATCGCACTGCTCCAAGCCGTCGGGGAAAAGGGGCAGGTCATCACCTACGAAATTCGCGAGGATTTCCTGCGGCAGGCCCGGGCGAACGTCGAGGCCTTTCTCGGGAAGGTGCCGCACTGGGTCCTGAAGCTCACGGACATCTACGCCGGGATCGAGGAGGCCTCCGTGGACCGCGTGGTGCTGGATCTGCCGGAGGGCTGGCGGGTGACCCCGCACGCCGCCCGGGCGCTCCGGCCCGGCGGGCTCTTCGTAGCCTTTTTCCCGACGGTCCCCCAGGTGCAGCAGATGGTCGGCGCTATCGAGGACGAGCCGCGCCTGAGGCTTCAGGAGGTCTTCGAGATGGTCCAGCGCCCCTGGCGCATTCAGGGACTCAGCGTGCGGCCCGAGCTCCGCATGGTCGCCCACACCGGCTTCTTCGTCATCGCCCGCCGCCTCAGCCCTTCCTGACCCCTGCGTTCCGGCACTACGCCGTCATTCGGGGAGACGCATCTTTCCAACGCCTTGCCGTCAGCCGAGTCAGCGGGGGGCGATCCGCGTCGACGCAGGCCACCCTGTGTGGAGAGTGAGGAGGATCAGATACACCGGCGAGGAGGGCGCGCGGAGGGGGGGTCATGCCCGGACCCCGTTTAGTGGGGAGACTCCTTGATTGCCCGCACCCCTCGTTCCGCCGTCCGAATCCGAACCGCATCCTTGACCGGATAGACGAAAATCTTGCCGTCCCCAATCTGGCCGGTGCGGGCCGCGCGTTGGAGGACCTCGAGGACCCGCGGCAAATCGGCGTCGTCCACAACGATCTCGATGCGGATCTTGGGGATAAAGTCGACCACGTATTCGGCGCCGCGGTAGAGCTCGGAATGCCCCTTCTGCCGGCCGTGGCCCCGCACCTCGCTGACCGTCATCCCCTCGATGCCTATGGCGGTGAGGGCGTCCCGCACCTCGTCCAACTTCAGCGGCTTAATGATGGCATCCACCTTTTTCATGCCTTCATCCCTACCACACTCGCCCCCGGTTGTAAAGGAAAGGATACGCTTGGCACGATCCTTGCGAGTGTCTCACGGCAAACCCGATTGGAGGGATGCGATGAGCCTCTTGCCCACCGGTGGCGGCTATCCGCGCTCTGAGGTCTACCTGTCCGTCGAATGCAGCGTCCCGACCCCTTCGGGGTCCACCCCGAAGGTCCTCGCCGGGAAGACGAAGTCCGTCAGTGCCGGAGGACTGGAAATCCTCCTCCCCGAAACCCTCCCCCTCCGGACCCCCGTCCTGATCCAGATCGGGGAGGGCGAGCCGTTGCGCGCCCACGTCGTGTCGGTGGACCAGGCAATCCCCACCTCCGGGGGGCCCCGCATCCCCCACGGGGTGGCTTTCGAGCAGGCGGTCGATCCAGCCGTCGTAAGCCAGTGGAGGTTTCGCTCCGAGCGGCAGGTCCACACCCGAGTCCCCGCACGGTTCCCCGTTCAGTACGCGCAGGCGGGCACGGGGGGTCAGGGGACGTGCGTGAATCTCAGCCGGGGGGGGATGTTCATCGCAACCACCAATCCCTCCTCGCCCGGCTCGCAGGTCTCCCTCACCTTCACCCTGCCGAACCTTTCCCACACCTTCTCGCTCCTCGCCCGCGTGGTATGGATGCGCCGGCCGGAGACAGCGGCGGCTGCCCCGAGTGGAATGGGGGTGCAGTTTCTCGACCCCCGGCCGTCCGAAAGCGCCGTGATCGGAGCGGTGGTTGATCGCCTGTCCCAAGAGGCCTCACCTCCGCCGAGCTAGTCCGACCGACGCCTCCCCTCATCCCGTCCTCCCCCCCCATTGGCAACGGACCGCCAAGCGCGGTATATTGCAGAGGGTATCGGGTATTAGGTGTCAGGTGTTCGGTTTGAGTGCTCAGGACTCAGTCCTCAGCACTCAGTCCTCAGTCCTGAGTCGTCCGTCGGTCAACTGGGGAGAGTGCATGTCGCTCGAGGGAAAAGTCGCGGTCGTCACGGGGAGCACGCGCGGGATCGGCCGGGCCATCGCCGAGGCCTTGATCGATGAGGGCGCATCGGTCGTCATCTCCTCCCGGCATCGACGGGACGTGGACCGGACAGTGGCGGCCTGCCGTGAGCGGGGCAAAGGACACGTTGCCGGGATCGCCTGCGACGTCGGGGAGTACCGCCAGGTGCAGCGGCTGATGGACTTTGCCGTGCGGGAATTCGGCGGCCTCGATATCCTCGTGAACAACGCGGGCGTGTCCTTGGCGGCCTCGGTCGCCGACCTGAAGCCGGAGGAATGGCAGGAAATCATCGGGACGAACCTCAGCGGGGTCTATTACTGCTGCCACGAGGCCATTCCCAAGATCCGGAGCCGCGGCGGTGGCGCCATCATCAACATCGGCTCCCTCGCCGGCGCCAACGCCCACCCGATGATGGCGGCGTACAACGCCTCCAAGTTCGGCCTCCTCGGATTCAGCGAGGCGCTCTTCCAGGAGGTGCGGTACGACGGCATCCGGGTGAGCCACATCATGCCCGGCAGCGTCGAGACGGACTTTTCCGCCGGAAAGGGGGAACGATCCGGCTGGGCCATTCTCCCCGCGCACATCGCCGAGATGGTCGTTTTCCTCCTTAAATCGCCGCCGCGGACGATGACCACGCGCATCGAGATGCGCCCTGCCAAGCCCCGGCGGCGCTGACGCGGCCGTCTGCCCGGCGCGCCCATGCCATGACACTCCTCGAACCGGTGCGTTTCGACGTCGTCGTCGCCTCCTGGCTCGAGGCGGAGCGCCACTCGCCGCGGTTCCGTCGTCGTCTCCTGCGGGCGCTCGCGTCCCTCCGCCTCCCCGCGCGCATCCTCGAGCAGCCGGACCTGGCGAGTCCCCGGGAGAACCGATGGCGGCGACAGGTGCTGCAGCATTACCGGAGCGACCTCTGGCGCAGCCTCCCCGCACGCGCCGAGTGGTGGCGGGCCACGATCACCCCGCACGAGTTCCGACGCCTCCGGGTCATCAACTACCCGACCTGGACCCTCCTCTCCCGCCACAC
>DASRUH010000091.1:0-14198 GCA_035655535.1 Methylomirabilis sp. (SeqCode) | reverse complement strand
CTTCAGGGGCGGTGCCTCGATCTCCAGGACCTTCACGATCTTCCCCGGATACTCCTCCTTCTCGAACTTCAGGACGAAGTACTTGGCCTTGACGGGGTCCCCCTTGCTATCAAAACGGATATCGCCCGTGATCCCCTTGTGTTTCACTTGACGGACCGCCGCTGCGAGCTGCTCTCGAGTCGGCTTTTTCCCCTTGGCGTCCTTGATCGCCGCCTCGATGGCCTTGATCCCCACGGCCGTGGCGTCGTACGCGTACATGCTGAACGATTCCGAGTCCTTTCCGAACCTCTGCTTGAAGGTCTTGACGAAGGCGGCCGCTTCGCGATAGGCCGAAGGCGGCCCGGCCACCGTCGTATAGTAGCTCCCCACCACCGCTTTGCCCGCAATCTTCGCCATCTCCGAGGAATCCAGACCGTCGGGCCCCATGAAGGCCGCCTTGATCCCCTTCTCGCGCATCTGCTTCAGGATGACCGCGGCCTGAGGATAGATGCCACCGAAATAGACGAAGTCGGGGTTCTTCGCCTTCACCGGGATGAGGAGCGGGTCGAAGTTGGACTTCTCCTCGGTCCCCTCGTATCCCAGGACCTGGAGGCCGAGCTTCTTGACCTCGTCCCGAAAGGCCTCGGCGACCCCCTGACCATAGAGGGTCTTGTCGTGGAGGACGTAGACTGACTTCGCCTTCAGGTCCTGTGCAGCAAAGCGGGCGCCCACGGGTCCCTGGACGTCATCCCGGCCACAGACGCGGCTCACGTTGGCGTAATTGCGGTCGGTGATCATCGGATGCGTGTTGGCAGGAGAGATCATGGGGAGACTCACGTCGCGATACACCTCTGAGGAGGGAAGCGCCACCCCGGAATTGAAGTGGCCGATCACGAGGAGAACATCCGGATCCGCCACGACGTTCTTGGCGTTGGCGACGCCGACTTCCGGTTTCGCCTGGTCATCGAAGGGGATGTACTGCAGAGTATACCCGAGCTTCTCCATCCGTGCCTTGGCCTCGTCCACGGCCAGCTGGGCTCCCAGCTTGATCTGCTCTCCGAGGGCCGATTGTTCTCCGGAGAGAGGGCTTTGGGTCACGATCTTGATGAGGGGTTTGGCCGCCTCACTTCCCCCTCCCACGACGACCGATCCCAGGATGAGCACCCCGAACACCGTCCCGGATTGGAGCCTCTTCCATGTCCATCTCCTCGCCATCGCGCTTCTCCTTTCTGTTGTCCCGCCCCGGTGATTGGGCCCTCGGCAGCATCAATCTATCAGACCTGTCGCCCGAATTTCAAGGCGTCTGTCCCCTTCCCAGGAGGTGCAGGAAAGCCCGGGTGGCCTGCCGGATGTCTCGTGCTCCGACGATTGCGGAGACGACCGCCACGCCATTGGCCCCCGCACGGATCACGTCGGGGAGACGCTCGAGCGTCATCCCGCCGATGGCGAGGATCGGTATGCGCACCGCCGCCCGGACGGCCCGAATCCCTTCCACCCCGACGGCCGGCCGGCTCGCCGCCTTGGTCCCGGTGGGAAACACCGGTCCGAATCCGATGTAGTCGGCCCCGGCCGCCTCGGCCGCCCGTGCGTCCTCCACCGAGTGGGTGGACACTCCGAGGAGCATCCCCGGCTTGAGGAGCCGGCGGGCCAGGGCGGCCGGCACGTCCTCCTGGCCGAGGTGCACCCCATCGGCCTCCACGGCGAGCGCGAGGTCCAGCCGGTCATTGACGATGAAGCATCCTCCGCGCCGCCGGCAGAGCTCCCGAATCGCCCGGCCCTCCTCGACCAGCACCCGAAGATCCCCGCCTTTCTCCCGAAGCTGGATCATCGGAGCCCCCCCGTCGAGGGCCCCGGCGGCGACCTCCCGGTGCCTCCGGCCCGAAATCTTCTCGTCGGTGATCACACAGAGGGGATATGGGAAGGACGCTGGTTGAGGCACCCGGAGCCCCGCCCGCCATACGGCGGGAGGAAAGGTCGCCGGCGCACATGCGGCGCCAGTCGGCAACTGTGCGTATTCCGTGGATCGTCCTACGCTCGGGCGACGTAGGTCCCGGTCCGGGTATCGACCCGCACTCGGGTCCCCACGTGTATGAACAGCGGAACCTGAATGATCGCTCCCGTCTCGAGGGTGGCAGGCTTGGAGCTGCCCGACACGGTATCGCCGCGGACGCCGGGCTCGGTCTCCACCACCGTCAGCTCCACGGTGACGGGGAGATCCACGCCGATCACCTCATCGTGATAGAAGAAGATGGTCACCTCCATCTCCTCTTTGAGAAACGCCCCGGCGCCCCCGAGCTGCGTTCCCGTCACGACGAACTGCTCGAAGCTCTCGACGTCCATGCAGACGTAATCGCCACCCTGTCGATAGAGAAACTGCGTCCTCCGCTCCTCGATCGGGGCGGGAGCCAGCTTCTCGTCGGGGCGAAACGTCCGGTCGAACAGCGCTCCGGTCCGCAGGTTCCTGAGCTTCGTCCGGACCATGGCACCGCCCTTCCCCGGTTTATGATGCTGATACTCGACCACGAGATACGGGGTCCCGTCGACCTCGACCTTGGTGCCGGGGCGGAGATCATTTGCCGCGATCATGAGGTGCCATTTTCCCCGAGAGAACCGGTACCGTCTAGGACTGGGGCTTCTGTTGCTTCGCCAGGGAAAGAGCCGCCTCCAGCCCGAGGAGGTAGCTCGCTGCACCGAAGCCGCTGATCTGCCCGGCGGCCACGGGAGCAATCAGCGATCGTTGCCGGAACGACTCCCGCGCATGGATGTTCGAGAGATGGACCTCGATGACGGGGATTCCGACCGCGGCCACCGCATCTCTGAGACTCACGCTGGTATGGGTGAGGCCCCCGGCGTTCAGCAGGACCACGTCGGCCCAGCCGCGTGCCTCATGCAAACGGTCGATCAGGGCCCCTTCCTGGTTGGACTGGAAGAATTGAATCTCGATCCCCCGCGCCACGGCGGCACGCCGCACGTCCTCCTCGAGTTCGTTCAGGGTCATTGTGCCGTAGATCTCGGGCTCCCTCAGCCCGAGGAGATTCAGATTCGGACCGTTCAGCACCAGTACCCGCATGACACCCTCACAACGACAGGGATGGACGCCGCCGTTCCCAGCACCGGGTCGGGAAATGGTGCCCGGACCTTTCGCCCGACCTTACCCGGTTTTCCTTCCCTGGGCGGCCCCGAGCTTCCGAAAGGTGTCGCGCCACGCCTGCAGGACCTCGAGCGGTCCCTTACCCTGCCTCGGTTTGAGCTTTTGAAAGACCGTCCGCCAGGCCTCGAGGAGCTCCGCCGCTCCTCTCCGCTCGGGAGCCGGCTTGGTTTTGAGCTTCTGGAAGACGTGACGCCAGGCCTCAAAGAGCTCCAGCCGTCCTTTCGGCTTGGGACGGGGGGTGGAAGCGGACTTGAGCTTTTGGAAGAGATGACGCCAGGCCTCGAGATGCTTCAGCGCCTCCTCGGGCCGTAGAGCAGTCCCGGGCCGGCCTGCTCCTGCCTGCTCGTGAGCCTCGGCCGCCAGGCGCGCATGAATATCTGCCGCCCGCTCGTGCGCCCCCTGCGCCGCGTATAGCACCGCCAGGGTCTCCGTCGCCACCGGCGCCTCGACGACCGGGGCCGCTTCGGCGCGTTTCTCCATTCGTCCCGGCGGTGCCCCGGGGGCTGCCGCTCCTTCGCTTGCCTCAAGGCGGGATACGGCCGCCCGGACCTCCTTTGCGAAGGGGTGTAGGACCAGGGCCATCCGGTAGGATGCCAGCGCCTCCGGGATCACCTGCTGTGCCTCGGCGATCTCTCCCAGCGCACGATGGGCCAGGACGTTTTCGGGGTCATATTCCACCACGTGATGAAACGCCGCCCGCGCAGCCAGGAGGTCCCCCTGTTCCTGGTGGGCCCGGCCGAGGACCATGTAGGCGCTTACATACGAGGGATACCGCGTAAGCCCGTCCTGGCAGATGCGGACCGCCTCCGCGAAGCGTCCCTTCCTTCGGTGCTCATCCGCCAGCTGGGCAAATGCCGGAGAGGACGGGTTCCCCGCGAGCTTCGCCTGTAATTGTTCGACCGTCAGCCGTTTTCGCTTGGCCATTGCCATCCGAAGCTGCGCCCTCATTCCAGTTTCCGGAGCGCCTGTACCGGATCTGCGACCGGCGCTACCGTGACACTGCCGATGTCCTTTGTCAAGATGAAATAGTTCATATTTTCCTTTATCTTCTTGTCATAAGTCATTGCTTCTATAATATGTTCAGGCGATACCAAAAGATGCGTTGGAAGGCCGATCCGTTCAAGCAGCCGGACGATCCTGGCCGGGACCTCTTCGGTGCACAGGCCCATGTGACAGGAGATCCGGGCCGCCGCCACCATGCCGATCGCCACGGCCTCGCCATGACTGAGCTTCCCGTATCCGGTGGCCGCCTCGAGCGCATGGCCGACCGTATGTCCGAAATTCAGGATGCCGCGGACCCCCTCATCCTTTTCGTCCCGTTCCACCACAGCCGCCTTGATCCGGCAGGAAGTCTTGACCACGTGGGTGATCGCATCCTCCCGTCCGTCGAGGACCGCGCCGATGTGGGCTTCGAGCCATTCGAAGAATGCCTTATCCGCGATCACGCCGTACTTCACCACTTCGGCCAACCCGGCCCGGAGCTCGCGGGGCGGCAGCGTGCCGAGGAGACAGACGTCACTGAGAACCAGCGACGGTTGGTAGAATGCCCCGATCATGTTCTTGGCCTGAGGGAGATTCACGCCCACCTTCCCCCCGACGCTGCTGTCCACCTGGGCCAGCAGGCTCGTAGGGACCTGAACCAGCGGGAGACCGCGCATGAACGTCGCAGCCACGAATCCGGCGAGATCCCCGATCACTCCTCCCCCGAGGGCCACGATGGGAGACCGGCGGTCGAGCCCGAGCGGCAGGAGCCTTTCGTACAGGCTCCCCGCTTCCCGCAGGCTCTTGTGCTCTTCCCCGTCCGGCACGTCCAGGGGCGTGAGGATCACACCGGAGTGTTCAAAGGAGGAGAGGACCGGCTGACCGTAGAGGCGGCCCACGATAGGGTTCGTGATGAGCGCCCCCCGGGCCGAGAGCGTCAGGGGCCGGCAGAGCTCTCCGATCGACGGCAGGATGCGCGCTCCGATATAGATCGGATAGCTCCGGTCGCGGAGGTTCACCGTCACCGTGTCCATCGCCTACGCCTTCAGGACCTCGCGGCGGTGCACCCGCGCCAGGATTAGGGCCGCCACCTCTTCCACACTCAGATCGGTGGTGTCGATGGGTTCACCCACCTGGGCGTAAATGGGAGCGCGCAGTCGCATGACCTCCCGGATCCGTTCCAGCTTGTCGGGAGACCACAGGAGTGGCCGATGCTCCATCCCGCGCGTTCGCTCCAGGATCCGCTCCGGCGCGGCGGTGAGACAGACGATGTCGCCATGCACCTGGAGGCGGCGGAGGTTTTCGGGATCGACGATCGTTCCCCCGCCCGTGGCAATGACGCACCCCTGCACCTCGGCGAGGCGCGAGACCACGGCCCGCTCTACGGCGCGGAAGACCGCCTCGCCCCGATCGCGAAAGATCGCCGGGATGCTCAGCCCCGACTCCTGCTCGATCAATTCGTCGCAATCGTAGAACGGGAGCTGAAGGCGGTCCGCCAGGTAGTGACCGACCGTGGTCTTCCCCGTCCCCATCATCCCGGTCAGCACGATGTTTCGCCCCTGTGGCGCCTCTCGCATCTGCCGCTCCTCAGAAATTGCGGACCGCCTCCACGTACCCGTCAAAATTCCGCTTCATCTCGCCGAGGCTGTCCCCCCCGAACTTCTCCCGCAACGCCGCCGCCACCTCGAAGGCGACCACCGCTTCTCCGATCACCCCGGCGGCCGGCACCGCGCACACGTCGGATCGCTCCACGGTCGCCTCGAAGGGCTCCTTCGTCTCCAGGTCCACCGAGCGCAGGGGCGCGTATTGCGTCGAGAGGGGCTTCATGGCCGCCCGGAGGAGGATGGGCTCCCCGTTGGTCATGCCTCCCTCCAGCCCGCCGGCGTAGTTGGTCTTTCGGTAAAATTTCATCCCGTGCCGTCCCGGCTGCGTCGCGTCGTAAAAGATCTCGTCGTGCGCCTCGTACCCAAAGCGGCGCGCCACTTCGAAGCCGAGACCAACCTCCACCCCCTTGATCGCCTGGATGCTCATCAGTGCCCGCGCCAGGCGGCCATCCAGCTTCTGGTCCCACTGGATGTAGCTCCCCAGGCCGACGGGCACCCCCTCCACGATGACCTCGAAAATCCCTCCGAGGGTCGTCTTGCGGCGGCGCGCCTCGTCGATCCTGGCCACCATCGCCTCGGACGCCTCCCGATCGGCGCAGCGGACCGGCGACGCCTCGGCCAAGGCCTGAATCTGCTCGGGCCCCAGATCGCCGAGGCGGGCCCGGGCATCGCCGATCTGCACCACATGGCTCAGCACTGATATGCCGAACTCCCGCAGCAGCCGCTTGCAGACGGCCCCCACCGCCACGCGCGCCGTCGTCTCGCGTGCGCTGGCCCGCTCGAGCACGTTGCGTACATCGCGATGCCCGTACTTGATCGCTCCGCTGAGATCGGCGTGACCGGGGCGCGGCCGCGTCACGGATGGCCGGGTATCGCGGGCCTTCGCCTCCGCATCGGGCGCCATGGTGTCCTGCCAATTCGAAAAGTCGCGATTGGCGATGGTGAGCGCCAACGGGGCGCCGAGCGTGTAGCCATGCCGAACGCCGCCTGTGATCACGGCCCGATCCTGCTCGATCTTCATCCGGCCACCCCGGCCGTACCCCAACTGGCGCCGGCTGAGCTCCACGTCGATGTCTTTCGGGCTCAACGCGAGGCCGGCCGGGATCCCCTCCAGGATCGCCGTCAGCGACGGGCCATGGGATTCCCCCGCGGTCAGGTACCGCAACATGGGCGTCCGCTACCTCCTCTCCCCGGGGATTTTTCCGGGCTCGCTCTCCCCGGGGATCGCTCCGGGCTCGTCAGCCTTCTCTGTCGGCTCCGGCTTGGGTTCCAGGGGGGAACGGGCCACGAGATACGCGAGGAGGTTCTGCAGGAAGCGAGCGCCGTTGGCCCATCCGCTCCGTGCCTCCTGGCCGAGATCGAAGGCGATGCCCAGCACGGTCCCCTGCCCCACGGGGCGTTCCGCGATCAGGGGGGAGGCGAACCGGGCCCCGGCGGCCGTTCCGCCCCCGGCGTACCGCGCAATCTCCGTCGCACCCGCCCTCGGATTCAGATCATTGAATGTGCCGATGCTTGCAAACGTCACCCCGCTCAGGATCGGATGGTCCGGCTGCACGGGGATCACCGGTTTGAAGGGGCCGGCTCGCCAATCCTGTTGGGCCCGGATCTCGAAGGGGAGGATATGTGCGGCCGCGTCGTATCCTCCGCTCCCGTACGCGCTCGCCCCACCGCTGATCAGGATGGATCCGCCCTTGTTCAGATATTCCACCAGCTGCTCCCGGACGCCGAGCGGCAGGGCACCGTATGCAACGTTTGAAAGGATGATCAGCGCGAATTCAGTCAGCTCGCGGTCCCCGAGCTCCTGCTTGACCTCAGCGCCCGTCCAGCCTTTGACCGTCTCGCCAGGGAGGTAGGACGCGTCCCCCAGGGCCAGGATGAGCTTGGAGGCCTCCACTGCCTTCGGACTCAGCCATAACGTGAGGATCACGAGGAGACTCGCGGTAGCCCGGATCGGGCGGGGTCGCAGCATGTGCTCTCCCTCCTTTGGCCTATGGTAGCGAAAAACCGAGGCCGGGAAAAGTAGAAACGCACCCCCGGAGGGGTGCGTCTCGAGAACCGAGCAACGGACATTCCTAGCGTCGGGCCTGGCGCGCCTCCTCGAGGATCGTCGGCGTGATGAAGATCAGCAACTCCAGGCTCTCGGGTTGGATGTTCTCGGTCCGCCGCTTGAAGAGCCATCCGAGGACCGGGATCTCCCCGAGGAACGGAACCCGGTCTTCCGCGACGCTCTCCGTCCGTTTCCGGACCCCGCCGATCACCACGGTCGTCCCGTTGGCGATCAACAGGCTACTCGTCGCCTCGTTCCGGTTGAAGGGGAAGGCAAATCCCCCGGCGAAATCGATCCGCTCGCCCCGGGTGTCATCGGTCGCCTTGACCTTGAGCGAGACGCGCTGATCGGCGGTGACGTGCGGCGTCACCTTGAGGCTCAGGACCGCCTCCTTGAAGGTGACCGTCGTCCGCCCGGAGGAGTCGACGGTGGTAAAGGGAACTTCCTCCCCCTGTTTGATCTCCGCCTCCTGGTTATCGAGGGCCACGATGCGCGGCGTGGACAGGGTCCGGGCCAGCGACTGTTGTTCCAGCGCGCTCAGCTGCACGTTCAGCCGCAGCTGGTCGCTGATACTCCCCAGCACGAGGCCAATCGCCCCGGCCGGTCCCGCAACCGGCAGGTTGACCGCCGCCGGGATGCTTGCTGACTGGGCCGTGATGGGTCCGACTGGCGCGACCGTGGGTCCCGCCAGTGTCGGCCCCGCGGTGCCGAAAATGTCCGAAATAATGAACTGTCTGCTGGAGGTCGGATTCGCCCGCTGGACGCCCCACTGGATGCCAAGGGCGCGGGTGTGCCGAGCCACGACGGTGACGATCCGGCCTTCGATCATCACCTGCGGGGTGGCCTGGTCCAGATCCCTCAGGATGCTGCGCATCTTTTCAATGTTGGCTACCGTATCCTCAATGAGGAGCGAAGCGGTCCGCTCGTCCACCGAAATGGATCCGCGCCTGCTTTTTACCTTGTTCAGGCTCTCGACCACTTTCTTCGGGTCAGCGTAACTCACCCGGAGGATTTCGGTCTGTAACGGCTCCGCGGCCGCTTCCTCCTGGATTCGGACATTGTCCAGGGCATCCTTCCGCCGCTGCTCCTGGTCCCGGCGAATCGTGTCCATCTTGGCGACGCGGATGATGTTGTCCTCCCGGACGAAGCCGAACCCGTTGATCCGCAGGATATTGTCGAGCGCGATGTCCCAGGGGACATCTACCAGGCGGACAGTGACCTTCCCCTTGACATCCTCCCCCGCCACAATATTCTGCCCGCTCACCTCTGCGATAATCCGCAACAGATTGTTGATGTCGACATCTTTAAAGTCCATGGAGAGGCGTGCGGGTGCCTCTGCCGGGGGTGGTGCCGGCGCCGGCGCCGCCGTAGGCGGTGGGGCCGGAGCCGGTGTCGGCTTCTTCTCGGGCTTGGCTTCTTCCGGAGGGGGAGCCGCGGCGGCGACCGGCGCAGGCGCCGTGCCTTCCATGGTGATGCGGATACCCTCGGGGGCCTGGACGACCTCGTGACGGACCTGCCCCTTCAAATCGGCGACGATCCGAACCGCCTTCTCCGGCTCCAGACGGTACTGCGCGGCACGAATCCGCTGGACCGGACCCGGCAACTGTCGGACATCGAGGACCTTCGTCGCCTGCGGGTCGATGACTGCTCCCGCCACATCGAGGATGAGCCTCGGCGGGGTCCCCACCTCGGACACGTTAAACGTGACCGGCCCGCTCGTCCGTACGAGGATCTCCGCCTTTCCATCCGTGGGTTGATACTCGACAGCCTCTACTCGCCCCTCGGGCCCCGGCGGGAGCGCGGCGGCCGCTGGAGGGGCCGGGGGAGCTTGCGGGAGGGTCTCCTCGGCGCCTTCCTTCGCCGGAGCCGCCGGAGCGTCCGCCGCCTGGGCGACAGGAGGCATCACTCCTCCCGGGGCGGCCTCGCCGATCACCACCTGAAACGGCCCGGGATTCGTCTGCACCTGGTACGGCATGGCAGCGGCCAGGTCCACGACGATCCGAACCACTTTGACCGGTTGGGCCTTGTACTGGGAGGTGCGAATCTCGGTGATCGGCCCACGGGCGCCCGAGGCTTTGGGGACCGCATGCACCGCATTGGGGATGTCGATGACCAACCGGGGCGGATAGGAGAGGGCAAAGGATTCGTAGCTGTCCACGGCGCGGTCCGTCTTGATCACTACGGTCGCCGCTTTTGGACCGACATCCGTCAGCTCGACTCCGGTCACCCGAATGGGACCGACCGACGACGGGGCCACGGCGGAGGGGAGCGCAGTTCGGGGCGCCGGAAACGGGATCGGCATGCCGTCAGGGGAAGTCGGGGGGGCTGCAGCCACAGTCTGAGTCGACCCCGGCGCTGACTCCTGTCCTTGGACGGTCGCGGACGGGACCGGTACGGTCGACATCAGTATCCAAGAGACCGTGACCACACCCACCAAAACCCGTCGCGCCCATCGCAGGGTCTGGGAGGTTGCAAGCCGAGGCATCATTGTCCCTCCTTCTTCTGCTGCTGCTGCAGCTCCAGGCGAATCGTCCGGACCTTCCCCCCTTTTTGGCCGCCTTCGTCCTTCATTTCGATGAGGACTGCGTCCTTGGTGATCTCCCTGACCCATGCGTTGGGTCCAAGTTTGTCATTGACCTTCAGGATGTGCCCGAGTCCGTCGGGCGTCTCCAGCAGCGCAAAGTACTGCTTCTGCCTCTGCTGCCAGACGATGCCCGACAGCTTGTAGCCGCCGATGTCGAGGGCCTTTTCCTCCCTCGGGGGTTCCACGAGGGGGTGGAACGGATCGCGTCGGTCCTTGGGAGTGTAAGAGGCCGGTCCGAGATTCACCGGGGCGTCCGCGGACCCGGGGGCGCCCGGCTTTCCCGGAGTCGGAGCCCCAGCCACCTTCTGCTGGGGGGGCCGGGGGGGCGTCGGGGGCGTCGGCGCCGGGGACTCCGACGAGCAGCTGACGAGCAGCCCGGTTGTCAACAGCAGACCGAGCGCGAGATACCTCATCCTTGGGGCCCTCCCTTTGCTCCGGGCTTCGCCCCAGGTTTCGCCCCCGCCTCCGGCTCCGCCTCAGTCCCACCAAAGGTGAAGGTCGTGGCGGTAAATTCCCCGCTGATCGTCGAACGCTCTGCCGTCAGCCCTGCCGCTCCCGAACGCCGTGTTTCAACCATATCGAGCTTCAGATCCGTGATATTGACGATCCGCTCCATCCGGCTCAGCTGCTCGAAAAATCGTCCCAGGGCATGATAGGTTCCATCCGTCTTGATCCGAATGGGAATCCGGCTGTAGAACTCTTCCTTGGTGGGTTTTCCGGGTTTGAACAAGGTGAAGGTCAGCCCCGCCTCCTGTCCGAGCCGGTTAATCTGCGTGAGGAGAATGGGAATTTCCTTCTCCTCCGGGAGGCGGCGGTAGGCCTGTTCGAGCTGCTTTTCCAGTTCCGCCCGGGCGATCTCGAGCTTGGGAAGCTCCTCGCTGATCCGCTGCTTCTGGAACAGGTCCTGCTGGAGTCGAGCCACCTGCCCGCGCAGCACGTCCCGCTGCTCCCGGGCCGGCTGCATCACATAAAACCACCAGCCCGCCACAACGGCCGCACCCCCGAGCCCCATCAAGAGGTACACCTGCTTCTTCGGCGTGTTGGCAAAAAAGCTTTTGATGTCCATCCTCTCCCCCAGGCGGATCAGCCCGCCACGGTGCAGACGACTTCAAACTTCTTCAGGGGGACCTTTTGGACTTCGGCCTGCTCCGAGACCACAAGCTCCACCTCTCGAACGAGCGGGGCCGTCTTGCCCAGGCGGGTCATGAAATTGGCGATGCCAAAATCGGTGAAAGAATATCCGCGGATCACGAGCCGGTTTCCGGTCTTCGAAATCGAGCTCAGCCAGATCTCATCCGGGAGCTCGTCGTTGAGCGCCTGCATGAGGTGCACGGGGACGCTCTGGGCGGCCAGCAGCGTCTGGATGACTTTGAGCCGCTCCTCCAACAGCTTCTTTTCCGCCTTGAATTGATCGACTTTCTTCGCGACGACATCGAGCCGCGTGATCTCAGCCTGGACGGTCGTGATCTGCCCCTCGAGGCTCCGGGCCTCGCTCGAGACCATCCACCAGAGGATGCCCAGGATGGCCAGGACGCCCAGGGCCACCACGCCGCCGCCGGCGGTCCGCCACTCGCGGCCGGCCGCCGCGCGGGATACGCGTGGAAGGAGATTGATGCGAATCATTTGTCCCCGACCTCCCGTAACGCTAGGCCGACGCCGACGGAGAGCTGAGGGGCGACGTACTCCAGGTACTCGGGATCAAACCGCTTCGAGTCCGCCTTCACGCGGCGGAGCGGGTTGGCGAGTTCGACCGGCAACTCCAACGCCTCGCTGAGGTACGGGATGTGGCGGGGAAGGCGCGCGACGCCCCCGCTGACGAGCATCCGGTGGATGACGCCTGAGGGGGACGCGGAGCGAAAGAAATCGATCGAGCGCCGCACGTCGCCGGCCAGCTCTGCGTTCACGAGGTCAATGGCCGGCTGGCAATCCGCCCCGCTGAACCCTTCCACCTGCCCTCCCAATTTCAACGTCTCTGCCTGCTCGTAGCTCACCCCGAGCATTTTCTGGATCGACTCGTTGTACCGGTTGCCTCCGAGGACGCTGTCCCGGGTGAACAGGAGCGTGCCCCCCCGCAGGATACTGAGCGTCGTCACGGCCGCCCCGACGTGGAGGAGGGCCACGACCTCGTCCGCGCTGACGTCGTACGCCGCCTCGTAGGCATTCGCCACGGCGAAGGCATCCACATCCACGATGGCCACGTTCAGGCCGGCGGACGAGGCGACGGTCAGATACTCGCTGATGACGTCCTTTTTCACCGCGACCAGCAGGACGTCCATCTCCACCGCCCCCGGCGGACTCCGCAGGATTTCGTAGTCGAGATTCACGTCCTCAATGGCGAAGGGAATGTGCTGCTCGGCCTCCCACTGGATCGACTCCGCCAGCTCCTGGGGCTTCATCACAGGCATCTTGATCGGTTTGATGATGACCGAATGGCCGGACACCGCCACCGCCACGTCCTTGACGGCAATCTTGTGCTCATCAAAGATCTGCTGGAGCGCCGCGATCACCGCCCCGCCATCCATGATCGCCCCATCCACGATCGCTTCCGGCGGCAGCGGGGCGACGCCGAGGTGGAGCAATTCCTGCTTCTTTCCCGAATGCTTGAGCTGGACCGTCTTCACCGAACTGGTCCCGATATCCACCCCGAGAAGAGGCCCGCCGCGCTTAAACGCTTTCAGCATAGGAAAATCCTTTCTTCACCCACAGATGATCCGGCTCCCCTGAAAGCCTGCATCAACAATGTGAGGCTATCTAATCCTGGGGTGGGTATTTGTCAAGCAAAAAATGGGCCAACTCCCTTGCCCCCTACGCGGCCCTGAAATCGCGCCCTCTTTCCGCTTTCCACCCCGTCCCCGGGGCAGGACCTGTGGCGATTTGCCCGAAGGGGGGAGGGCCCCGATCTTGGCTGGGATCGGCAAGAGGTTCCCGAATCGTTGAGGGGCATTTCCTCCCACAAAAAAGGAATGCTCTTCAAGGCAGGCATGCCTCCCCGCTGAACCGGGAGGTGCCGGAGACTGTTATCGATCGTTATCTGGGCCGCCAGGAAAGCACTTTCAGGGAGCCGCCACCCCCACCGCCGAGCGGTTCCACGTATTGCTTGATCGCATCGCAGTTGTAGTTCACCTTGGTCCCATTCAATACGCCGACTTCGGTCGCCTCCCCGCTTGGCTTCGGATCTTTGTTGGCAGCGATAATTGCCCCGTGGAGGACCTGACCGTTGCCGCCTTCTATTGCCATTTCTTTCCCACCATAGGCGACGATGAGCCCATGAAATTCAAAGGACGTTTTCAAATTCACCCTGCCAACCATGATCAGAATTCCATACCCCTCGAAGGCGGCCTTATTATTACTATCGGTGTCGGTGCTTGTCGGGTCCCAGACCGTTATTTGGGGCTTGTTTTTCGTTCCCAACTTTTTCGGCGGAGTGTCTCCCGTGATCTTGACGGCACTCGGGTCGTTCATCCAGCCCTCGACCAGGGCCACAACGGCATTCGGATCGTTCCAGAACGGGTCATCGACAGCGGCATCGTACTTGCGCGCGGCCGGATCTCCTGTGACCGTATTGCCCTCTATAATCACAGTCTTCCCCCTGTGGAAATGGCCGGCCTGGTCTTTACACGTCTTCGACTCGTCAAAGCCGCTGATCGTACCGCCGACATCAAGATCGTTCCATCCGTTGCTCACCTGAACCACGGCCCCAGGAATCGATGGGAAGGATCCCTGACTCTGCAATACTGTCTCGACGGTCTGTTGGCCGGTCCTGAAGGTTGCCGTGGAGGTCAGCACGATGATTTTGTCGCCGTCAACGGTGTCAGAGTTGCTCGCATCGGCCGGAATCGTGCCTCGGGGATA
>DASRUH010000090.1:0-8678 GCA_035655535.1 Methylomirabilis sp. (SeqCode) | reverse complement strand
TGATTCTGAGGGCGTTCGGCGCGACGGAAGGTGGCGGCGGGAGCCGCCTCACGGTGACGGCCGTCGAGGCTGCGAGCCCGGCGGAAGCGGCCGGAGTCCAGCGGGGAGATGCGGTGATCCGGGTGGAGGGCCAAGAGGTATCGGAACTCAGTGCCTATGCCGAGATCCTCTCCCGCGTCGGCGGCAGTCACCCCGTGCACATCCTCCTGGAGCGGGGAGAGCAGCGCGTGGAGGTTGTTGTGCAGCCGCCACCCCTCGACCCGCGCCGCGGGCGGGCCATTATCCCGTAAGGAGATTCGTCAGGTCGTGCAGCTGCTTGCGGAATTTTTCATCCCTTGCCATCAGTTCCCGGATCTTGGTGCAGGCGTGGATCACCGTCGAGTGATCCTTTCCTCCGAACTCTGACCCGATGTCCGGGAGCGACGCGTTGGTGTGGGTGCGGCACAGGTACATCGCGATCTGGCGGGGCAAGACGATGGATTTATGCCGGCTCTTGGACAGGAGCTCCTTTTCCTTGATGCGATAGAAGTCGCCGACCACCTCGAGGATCCGGGGGATGGTGATGGTCCGGTCCCCGTTCACGAGTTCCTTCAGGACTTCCCGGGCGAGATCGAGGGTGATGGCCTGATTCGTCAAAGAGGCGTAGGCGACGATCCGCACCAGGTAGCCCTCCAGCTCCCGCACGTTGGACTTCACATTGGTGGCGATGAAGAGGGAGACTTCGTCCGGGATCTGCACGCCCTCCGCCTGCGCCTTTTTCCTGAGGATGGCCGCCTTGGTCTCGAGGTCGGTGGGCTGGATGTCGGCGATCAGGCCCCACTCGAACCGCGAGCGGAGTCGTTCCTCCAGGCCGGGGATCTCCTTCGGGATGCTGTCGCTGGTGAGGACGATCTGCTTAGAGGAATTGTAGAGATCGTTGAAGGTGTGGAAGAACTCTTCCTGCGTCCGTTCCTTCCCGGCGATGAACTGAATGTCGTCGATGAGGAGGACGTCCACGCTCCGGTACCGGTTCCGGAATTCCGTCGTCGCGTCGAACCGGATCGCGTTGATCAAGTCGTTGGTGAACTTTTCCGAGGAAACGTACGACACCCGCACCAAACTCTCCCGCTCTAATACATGATGGCCGATGGCGTGGAGGAGGTGGGTCTTGCCGAGGCCGACGCCGCCGTAGACGAAGAAGGGGTTGTATACCTTTGAAATCTGCTCGGCGACGGCCAGCGATGCTGCGTGGGCGAGCTGGTTGCCTGCCCCCGCCACGAAGCTGTCGAAGGTGTATTTGGCGTTCAGCGAGTTTGATGAGGTCGAGCGGCGCGCCGTCCGCTTCGGTGGGGGCTGCTGGGGAGGCGGTGGCGGGGGCGCACCCTCGTTCGGGACCACCAGCTCGATCTCGACCCGGGTGAACAGGAGGTCCTCCAACGCGGATCGAAGGAGTTCGAGATAATGCTCTTCAAACCACTCTTTGAAAAACCGGTTTGGCAGCAGGATCTGGAGACGGTTCCCGGTGGCAGTACCGAGCGTTAATGGCCGAAACCACGTGGCGAAACTGTGGTGCACCAGTTGTCGCTGAATATTGGAGAGGGCCGCCTGCCACACCTCTTGGGATACGATGGACTGTCCGGTCATCCCATCAGCCTCCTGCACCCGCTCGCTCCTCCGCGGAACGAAAAATCGTGCCCCCGGGATCCTCCGTGACCACTGGGAGGGACGCTATCCACACATTGTCCACACCCGGGAGGGCATCGTAACTTCGCTGGAGGCAAGATGTCTCTGACTTATCCCCAAAAAACTTCGATTGTCGTTCGAGGTGAGCAAATTCAAAATCCGGTGAATCGCAGGACTGATTGACTGAGAGGCGCAGTCTCTTGTAACCGACCTTGATATTCGAGTCAAGTGCTTTTTCGCGGATGAAAGAAATATTTCCCCCATGCAGACCTGGCGGAGACTTAGGGACACGAATGACCGGGCCACACTATGGAGGAGCTGCGAACTGGCTTCCAGCCTAGGTCCGCGCGAGTCTCGGCGGAACGGACGTCACGGAACGCACCAACTCCTCGAGATCACGCGACTTTGCCCAGTAGATTCCACCCTGGCGTGTGACTGCCGCTTCTACTTCGTCGGTCCCGTATGCCGTCATGATGATCACGCAGGCCTCGGGGTCGCGCTCGCGGACGGCCGTGAGGAGTTCCAGCCCGTCCGCGCCGTCCTGTCCATGGAGGCTGAGGTCGGCCAGGATGACGTCGAAGGCGTGTCGGCGAATGGCGTCAAGGGCGGCCTCGAGACTGGCGCAGCTCTGGACCTGGGCGCCTCGGCTCGTGAGCGCGTGGGCGATCGCCAGCCGGATAGTCATCATATCCTCCATGATAAGGACGCGCAGGGACATGCCGATGGCCCTTTCTCGTGTGCAGCGGTCCAATCGCCTCAGGAAGGCTGCAAAGGGCATACCAAGCAGGAAACGAAATTCCGATCGATCTGAAGCTTATGTGGCGCGGGGTTGTGGAGGGATGCCGAACGAAGACTGTGCCCTGTCTGAAAAGGCGGCAGTTGAAATTGAATCAACGATCCAGACGGTACCGCTTGATCTTGTCGAGGAGCGTGGACCGGGAGATCCCGAGGAGCTTCGCCGTCTGCGTCCGGTTGCCCGCAGTGGCCTCCAGGGCCTCGCGGATGTGGGTCTTCTCGAGCTCGGCGAGGGAGGGGAAGCGGTCCGAGTCTTTCCGGCGCGGCCGTTCGGGGGGAGGCTCCTCGGGAAGCAGGCGGACACCTTTGCCGGTCAGGCCTTGCAGGTCCGCCGGTAGGTGCTCGGGGAGGATCATCTCACCAGAGCAGAGGATCATCGCCCGCTCCGTCACGTTCTTGAGTTCGCGAACATTGCCGGGCCAGGGATACGTGAGCAGGATCTCCTGGGCCTGCTCGGAGAATCCCCGAATGCGCTTCTTCAGGCTGGTGTTGAACTCCTGATTGAAGAGTTGGGCCAAGAACAGCACGTCCCGACCCCGCTCGCGCAGCGGCGGGATTTCCACCGGCATCACCTTGAGCCGGTAATACAGGTCTTCCCGGAAGCTCCCGGCCTCGACCAGCTTCTTGAGGTCTCTGTTGGTCGCGGTGATGATGCGCACATCGACGGAGATATCCCTGAGACCCCCCACCCGCCGGAACGTCCGGGTTTCCAGAACACGCAGGAGCTTGGGCTGCACGGCCGGGGGCATATCCCCGATCTCGTCCAGCAGAACGGAGCCGCCGTCGGCGACCTCCATCAGTCCCCGCTTCATCAATTTGGCATCGGTGAAGGCCCCCCGCTCGTGCCCGAAGAGTTCCGAGTCGAGGAGATTCTCCGAGAGACCCGCACAGTTGATCTCCACAAAGGGCTTCTCGCGCCGGCCCGACTTCTGGTGAATCGCCTTGGCCATCAGCTCCTTGCCTGTGCCGCTCTCGCCGAGGAGGAGGACAGTGGTTGAGGGATTCTGGGCGATCAGGTCGACGAGGCGGTTGAGGGCGCGCATGGAGGCATGTTCACCCGGTATCGCCGGATCCCGGTCGGTGGCCCGCCGCCGGAAGTGTTGGCTGTAATATGAACGGATCCGGTCCTTCCGGAGGCCTTCCACCGCTTTCGATACCCGGAGGTCCATGGCCGCCAGGTTGCCCTCGGCGGCTTCCTTGATCAAGAAGTCCTCCGCGCCTCGCTTCATGGCCTCGACGACCTTTTCGTACGTCCCGTGGGCGGTGAGGACGATCACGGCGCTGTCGGGCTGGCTTTCCTTGATCCGGTCCAGGGCGGTCAGGCCATCGAGATCCGGCAACTTCAGGTCCAACAGGATCACATCGGGAGCCTCCTCCCGCACCTGGTTGATGCCCTCGGCGGCGTTGGCGGCTTCGAGGACCCGATAGCCCTTCTGCTCAAAGTGATGCCGGAGGGACTTCCGGATCAGGGGTTCATCGTCGATGATGATCAGTGTGGGATGCATGTCTCGCTATCCGAATACCGAGAGTGGCTGGCGATTCGTGCCACCCTTCATCATCCTTCGGTCATCGGGGAACGGTCGACGGATGGGAGGGGGAGATGGACGGTGAATGTGGTCCCGTGTCCCGGGCGACTCTCCACGGTGATTTCTCCTCCGTGATCCTCCACGATCCGCCGGCAGATCGGGAGCCCAAGGCCGGTTCCCCGCGGTTTCATCGTGAAGAAAAGGTCGAAGATGCGCTCGCGATGCTCGGGGGAGATGCCGCAGCCGGTGTCGCTGATGGCGAGCGTCGCCCGGCCCCCTCCCCCCGGCCCCTCCCGCCGGCAGGCCTCGGTCGTGAGGGTGACGGTGCCGCCGGTCGGAGTCGCTTCCAGGGCGTTCTTCAGGAGATTCAAGATGACCTGCTTCAACTTGTCGGCATCCAAGAGGAGCGCCGGCAGGTGGGCAGCGTAGATCTTGTGGAGCGCGATGCCGCGCTCGCGGATCTCCCCGGCATACAGCTGGCAACACGCGTCGAGGAGCTGGTGGAGATCCGTCGGCCTCGTGTCCGGGGAGGACTCCCGTCCGAAGAGGAGGAGGTCGCTCACCAAGGCGTTCAGGCGCTGGGTCTCCAACAGCATCGCGCTGACCAGCTCGTGGTGGGCGGGGCTGAGCTGGACCTCCTCCCGAAGAATCTGCGCCACGGAGGTGATGCCGAAGAGGGGGTTGCGCACCTCGTGGGCGACACCGGCCGCGATCTGCCCGATGGCCGCGAGGCGGTCTTTGCGGCGGAGCTCCCCCTGGAGGTGCTTGATCTCACTCAGGTCCCGGAAGATCACGGTGACCCCTTCGCGGTTCTCTTCGGGGTCGGTGAGGTACGAATTCGTGAAGCCGAGAGGAATGGTGCTGCCGTCTCGCAGCGCCAGCTGCAGCTCCCGCTGGTGAGACTCTCCCCGCACCTCCAGCAGCTCGCCCCCGTTGGGGAAGAGGTCGGTCAGCTTGCGCCCCACGAGCTCTTCGGCCTGGCAGCGCAGCGTCAGGGCACCCTGCGGATTGATCAGCGTAATGGCGCCCCCCGTATCGGCGACCATCAATCCGCTGGCCAGGTGGGTGATGATGCTGGTCGTCAGGCGCTCGGTTCGGTGCAGTTCCGCCGTGCGCGCCTCCACCCGTTGCTGCAAGTCGCGCGCCAGCTCGTCCGCGAGCTGGTGGAGGCGGCTGAGCTCCGCGACCTTTTCCTGCAGGGTCTGGACGAGCCGGGTGTTCTCGACGAGGAGCCGGTGGTGGTCCTGGGCTCGTCTCACCGCTGCGATCAGCGTTTCCGGTTCCAGGGGCTTCGGGATGTAATCGTAGGCGCCGTACTTGACCGAGTCGATGGCGCTGTGGAGAGAGGCGTTGCCGGTGATCATGATCACCGGGGTGGAGGGGGCGACCCGGACGAAATGCGACAGGGCTTCGATCCCGCTCATCCCGGGGAGAATGACATCCAGGAGGATCACGGCTGGGGGCTCGGTCCGGACCAGGTCGAGGGCCACCTGGGCATCGGGGGCTATCCGGACGTGGAACCCCGCGCGGGTGAGGATGTCCGCGCAGAGTTCCCGTATGAGGCGCTCGTCGTCCACGACAAGCACGGTCGCAATGCGTCCATCTGGAGCAATCGATTCCATCGCCCGCGGTGCGTCTCCTTGTCTGGGTAACGCTACCAAGGGAGTCGTGATTTTTCAATAGAAATGTGCCCGTCGCCGCTCGGGGAACTCAGTTGACACCGCTCCGGGGACTCCCTATGATCCGTTACGAGGAGGGAAAGGCGTGCGGGATCGCGTGTTTCCGGCTGTCCGGCGAGCCATCGTGACGCACCGGTTGCTCGAACCGGGCGAAGGCGTGGTCGTTGCGGTTTCGGGCGGGGCCGACTCGGTCGTGTTGCTCCACTGCCTGCTGCGCCTGCGTGCCGACTGGTCCCTCACCCTCCACGTGGCCCATTTCGACCATGGCCTTCGGGAGGGGTCGCATCGGGATGCCCGCTTTGTCGAAGAGCTGGCGACTGCGTGGGACGTGCCGGTCACGACCGACGCGTGGACGAGGGAAGGAGGGCCCAAGCGGTCGCTGCAAGCGGAAGCCAGACGGGCGCGCTACCGCTTTCTTGGTGAGGTGGCCGCCGGGCTCGGGGCGGCGAAGATCGCCCTGGCCCACCATCGGGACGATCAGGCCGAGACGGTCCTCCTGCACCTGCTGAGGGGCTCGGGGCTGCGGGGACTCCGGGGGATGCTCCCCTTGCGCGACGGTCGGCTGATTCGGCCGCTGCTCCAGGTCGGGCGGGAGGAGATCGAGCGCTACGCGAAGGCGTATCGGCTCTCCTTCGTGGAGGATCCGTCCAACCGGGACCTCCGGTATCTCCGGAATCGACTCCGCTGGAACCTCATGCCCGTGCTCCGCCGGGAGTACAATCCCTCGCTGCCGCGGACGCTCGCACGGATGGCGGCGGTGGTCGCGGAGGAGGAGGCGTATCTGGCGGAGAGGGCTCGCGAAGCCTTCGAGGCCCTGGCGAAAGTGGAGGGGACCCGGGTCTGCCTGGATCTCGCCTCCCTGCGAGCCCTGGCCCCGGCGCTCCGCCGGCGGGTGATCGAGCGGGCCGTGCGGACCGTCACGGCGGGCGCGTATGTCACAACGGCCCATCTCGAGGCGGTGGACCGGCTGACGGCGCCCGGCGGTCCATGGCTTGCCACCCTGCCCGGCGACCAAGGGGCCTGGAGCTGCGGGAATGTCCTCTCTGTCGGGACGCGGCCCCCGGCACAGCGGTCGACGGTCCATTGCGAGCTTCCCGTGCCGGGCGAAGCCGTCATCAGCGAGTGGGGGCTGAGGATCGCGGCCGCGATCCTCCCCTGCGCGATGGCGAATCTCGCGATCGTCGGACCCGATCGCGCGTATGTCGACTGGACCCGGGTCGTGCCTCCGCTCGTCGTGCGGACTCGGAGACCCGGCGATCGCTTGCGCCCCCTCGGACTTCGGGGGAGCAAGAAGCTTCAGGATCTCTTCGTGGATGGGAAGGTGCCGCGGGAGGAACGGGAGAGGACGCCCGTGGTTACGGATCAGCAGGGGATCCTGTGGGTTCCGGGATTCCGGGTGGACGAACGGGGCCGTGTGGGAGACGCCACACAGGCTGTGCTGGCCCTCACCGTCCATCGCGATGTCGAGTCGCCGCGCCTGTAGCCGGCCTGGGGGGTCTTGGCATGGGAGGAGCGATATGGTATTTTTATCGCAGCATGGCCGGGGCCGCAGCGTGAGCAATCGCGGGCTCTGGACCCGGAGGAGGGAAAGTCGTTGAACCCGATCACGAAGAACGTGGTCCTCTGGCTGATCATCGGCCTCAGCAGCGTCGTCCTGCTGTTGAGCTTCTTTGGCCCGAGTCAGCAGGCCGAAAAGGAACTCATTTTTAGTGATTTTATCGTGCGGGTAGAGCAAGGGGAAGTCGAGGAGGTTACCCTGAAGGGCTCCGAGGTTAAGGGGCGGCTGAAGGACGGCACCCCCTTCCGATCCTATGCCGCCGAGGACCCCGAGCTGGTCCCCACCCTTAGAAAGAAAGGGGTCAAGATCGCGGCCCGACCTGCCGAGCAGAATCCCTGGCTGAACATGGCTCTCTCATGGCTGCCCATGATCGTCTTCATCGTCATCTGGATCTTTTTCATGCGCCAGATGCAAGGCGGGGGGGCCAAGGCGCTCTCGTTCGGGAAGGCGCGGGCGCGGCTGCTCACGGAGAAACAGAACCGCGTGACCTTCGCCGACGTAGCAGGCGTGGAGGAGGCGAAGCAGGAACTGGAGGAGATCATCGACTTCCTGAAAGACCCTCAGAAGTTCCAGAAACTGGGGGGTCGCATCCCCAAGGGGGTCTTGCTGATGGGACCCCCGGGGACGGGGAAGACCCTCCTGGCGCGCGCCATCGCCGGGGAGGCCAACGTCCCCTTCTTTTCGATCTCCGGCTCCGATTTCGTCGAGATGTTTGTGGGCGTGGGGGCGTCGCGCGTCCGCGACCTCTTCGAGCAGGGGAAGAAGCACGCCCCTTGCATCATCTTCATGGATGAGATCGACGCGGTGGGCCGGCACCGGGGCGCGGGGCTTGGCGGCGGCCACGATGAGCGGGAGCAGACGCTGAACCAGCTCCTGGTCGAGATGGATGGCTTCGAGTCCAACGACGGGGTCATTCTCATCGCCGCGACCAATCGTCCCGACGTCCTGGACCCGGCGCTGCTGCGGCCGGGTCGGTTCGACCGGCAGGTGGTGGTGGCCCGACCCGACGTGCGGGGCCGTGAGGAGATCCTGAAGGTGCACGTCAAGAAGATCCCGCTCGCGCCCGATGTAGGGCTGGCCGTCTTGGCGCGCGGGACCCCGGGATTCTCCGGAGCCGATCTCGCCAATCTGGTGAACGAGGCGGCGCTGCTCGCGGCGCGGGAGAACAAGAAGTTCGTGGAGATGAAGGATTTCGAGAGCGCCAAGGACAAGGTCCTCATGGGGGTCGAGCGAAAGAGTCTCATCCTGAGTGAGGAAGAGCGGCGGGCCACCGCGTATCACGAAGGCGGACATGCCCTGGTGGCCAGGCTGATCCCCGGGACCGATCCGATTCACAAAGTGACCATCATCCCGCGGGGCCGAGCCCTGGGGATCACGCAGCAGCTCCCGATCGATGAGAAGCACAACTACCATCGGGAATATCTGCTGGACAACATCACCATCCTCATGGGGGGCCGG
>DASRUH010000089.1:0-4360 GCA_035655535.1 Methylomirabilis sp. (SeqCode) | reverse complement strand
CCCGCCCCTCGCGATACCATTCGGTGCGCGCGATTTCTGACCCCGCCAGCCGCCCCGAGACCATGACCTTGACCCCCTGCGCGCCCAACCGCATGGACGACTGCACTGCCTTCTTCAGGGCCCGCCGGAAGGCCACCCGTCGCTCCAGCTGGGCGGCAATGTTCTCCGCCACCAGCTGCGCGTCGGTCTCGGCCTTGCGCACCTCCGTGATATCCAGCTGGATCTCTCTCTTGGTCACGGCGGCCAGTTCCTGACGGAGCTTGTCGACCTCGGCCCCCTTGCGGCCGATGATGATCCCGGGCCGGGCCGCGTGGATGATGATCCGGAGCTGATTCGCCTTGCGCTCGAAATCGATACGGGAGATGCCGGCGTGGTAAAGCCGCTCCTTGAGGTACCGGCGGATCTTGAGATCCTCGTGCAGCTGATTCGCATACGACCGGGAGGCAAACCAGCGCGACTTCCACGTCTTGATGTATCCTAACCGAAACCCCAGGGGATGCACCTTCTGGCCCATGACTCTCCCTTCGCCTATGAGGCCGGCCGTTCGTCGAGCACGATGGTGATATGGCTGGTGCGCTTCCGGATCGGGGTGGCCCTGCCCATGGCCCGGGGCGTCCACCGCTTCCACCGGGGTCCCTCATCGACGTAGGCGGCCTTCACGAAGAGCCGATCCACTTCCCGCACCCCGTGGTTGTGCTGGGCGTTGGCCATGGCGGATTGCAGCACCTTCCCGATCATCCGGGCCGCCCGTTTCGGGGTGAACCGGATGATGGCGAGCGCCTGCCGCACATCCCGGCCCCGGATAAGATCGATGACCAACCGGGCCTTCCGGGGTGGCACCCGACCGAATTTGAGGACCGCCCGCGTTTCCATCGCGTGCTACTTCAGCGCGGTGGACTTCGCCGTCGGTCCGCTGTGCGCCCGGAAGATCCGGGTCGCGGCGAACTCGCCCAGCTTATGGCCCACCATATTTTCGGTCACGTAAATGGGGATGAACTTTTTCCCGTTATGGACGGCGAAGGTATGGCCGACAAACTCCGGGGTGATCGTGGAGCGCCGCGACCAGGTCTTGACGACCTTCCGATCCTGGGTCCGATTCATCTCCTCGACCTTCTGCATGAGCTTGGGGTCGACGTACGGCCCCTTCTTCAGCGATCGCCCCATCCGAAAACCTCCAGCTGTCAGCCATCAGCGGTCAGCTGTCCGCATGGAGACCTCTTGCCGATAGCTGACAACGGACCGCTGACTGCATCTCTTACGTGCGCCGTGTGACGATGTCGCGATCCGAAAGCTTCCCCTTCTTGCGCGTCTTGTAGCCCTTGGTCGGCTTGCCCCAGGGGGTGCACGGATGTCTCCCGCCCGAACTCTTTCCCTCGCCGCCCCCCAACGGATGATCGTGCGGGTTCATGGCCACGCCGCGGACCGAGGGCCGGATCCCGAGCCAGCGGCTGCGACCTGCCTTCCCCACCGTGATATTCTCGTGCTCAAGGTGACCCACCTGGCCCAGCGTGGCCATGCAATCGATGTGGACCTTTCGCACTTCCCCCGACGGCAGCTTGAGCAACGCGCGATCCCCCTCCTTCGCCACCACCTGCGCCGCGGCCCCGGCGCTGCGGCACAGTTGTCCGCCCTTTCCCTGCCACAGCTCGATGTTGTGCACCACCGCCCCCATCGGGATCAGCCGAAGGGGAAGGGCGTTGCCGGGGTTCAGCTCCGCCTCCGGCCCGGACATGACCGCTGCTCCGACCTGCAGTCCCTCCGGCGCCAGGATGTACCGCTTCTCCCCATCCGCGTAGTGGAGCAGGGCGATCCGCGCCGACCGGTTTGGATCGTACTCGATGCTGGCCACGCGCGCCGGCACACCCGTCTTTCGCCGCTTGAAGTCGATGAGCCGGTATCGCCGTTTGTGGCCACCCCCCTTGTGACGGGTCGTGATGCGCCCGTGGGCATTCCGCCCTCCCGTGCTCGGTCGGGGGGCCAGCAGTCTCTTGGTCGGCCGTGCGTCGGTGAGCTCCTCGAAGCTGGACACCGACTGAAAGCGCCGGCCCGGTGACGTCGGCTTGTAGCTCTTCGTTCCCATCTCTTCCGCCTTCTATCCGTCAACCCTCAACAGTCAGCATGGGCGAGGCCTCACACCCGACACCACACCCCGGACACCCCAATTAGGCGCCTTCGAAGAACTCGATGGTGTGGCCCTCCTTGAGGGTCACGATAGCCTTCTTCCAGTCGGGCGTCCGACCCGCAAAACGGCCGAGGCGTTTGACCCGCCCGCGCATCGCCATGGTGTGGACCGCGGTCACTTTGACGTTGAAGAGGGTCTCGACGGCCCGCTTGACCTCGAGCTTGTTCGCCCGTGGATCGACCTCGAAGCAGTACTTGTTCTGCTCTTTCAGCGCCGCGCCCTTCTCGGTCAGGGCGGGTCGGCGGATGACAGCGTGTGGGTCCCTCATGGGGCTAACGTCTCCTCGAGCTTGACGAGTGCTTCGCGCGTGAAAAGGATCGCGTCCGCCCTGAGCACATCCTGGACGTTCATGCCCCGCACCGGCAGGATTTTCACCCCCGGCAGGTTCCGCGCGGACTTCTCCACGGCCTCCTCGCGTTGCGGCGTCACCACCAACACGCTCCCGGTAATCCCGAGCCCCCGGAGGAGCCCCTGGATCGCCTTCGTGCTCGGCCGATCGAGCGTCAGGTCCTCCACGACCTGTAGCGCACGCGCCGCCACCTTGGCCGACAGCACGCCCCGGAGGGCTTCCCGCCGCATCGCGCGGGGGACGCGGAAGCCCCACTCCTTTGGCTTCGGCCCGTGGATGATCCCGCCATGCCGCCACAGGGGAGACCGGATCGTCCCCGCCCGGGCGCGACCGGTCCCCTTCTGCTTCCACGGCTTCCGCCCGCCTCCGGAGACCTCCCCGCGGCCCTTCGTCGAGGCCGTCCCCTGTCGCCTCCTCGCCTGCTGCCAGCGCACCACTTCGTGCAGGAGGTGTGCCCGCACCGGCGCCCCAAAGACGGCCTCCGACAGCGCCACCTCGTCCACTTTTTCGTTCTGCAGGTTCACGACACTGAGAACCGGAGCCATCTGTGCTCCACGGGCGCCGTCACCGTGATCGCTCACGTTCCGCCGGGCGCCTCATTCGGACTTGGCGACTTTCTTGCCGGACGCGTCCGGCGGGCGCTCGGCTCGCGCCCCTGTCCCCGTTTTCCGCACGGCGACGAGCCCCCCCTGCGGCCCGGGCAGCGCGCCACCGATCAGCAGGAGGTTGCGCCCCGGATCGGTCCGCACCACGCGGAGCCCCCGGACGGTCACCTGCACGCCCCCCATCCGTCCCGGCATGTGGTGTCCCTTGAAGACCCGGGACGGAAAGGACGACGCGCCGATGGAACCCGGCGCCCGGTAAAACATCGACCCGTGCGTCTTCGGTCCTCCGCGGTAACCCCACCGCTTCACCCCGCCCTGAAAGCCTCGCCCCTTCGAGGTCCCCGTCACCACGACTGCTTCGCCCTCGGCAAAGAGCTCCACGGTGAGCACCTGGCCCACGCCGTACGCAGCCGACGAGTCCAGCCGCATCTCTTTCAGGTAGCGCATCGGCGTCACCTTGGCTGCGGCGAAGTGGCCCCCGAGCGGCTTCGAGACCCGCTTCGGCTTCTCCGGCAGGTAGCCGATCTGGACCGCCTCATACCCGTCCCGCTCCCTCGTCCTCTTCCGGACGATGGTACAGGGGCCTGCCTCGACGACGGTGACGGGAATGACCCGCCCCTCCGCATCGTAGAGCTGGGTCATCCCGACCTTCCGACCCAGCAGACCGATCCCCATCCGCATGACAACCGTCCACCGTTCACGGTTCAACGTTCAACGGACCGCCGTCCACCTGGGAACGTTGCACGTCAAACGTCGAACACTAGAGTTTGATTTCGACGTCGACTCCGGCGGGCAGGTCCAACCGCATGAGGGCGTCCACCGTCTGCGGCGTCGGCCGCAGAATGTCCAAGAGACGAATATGAATGCGCATCTCGAACTGCTCCCGCGACTTCTTGTCCACGTGGGGCGAGCGCAGCACCGTATACCGGCTGATCTTGGTGGGGAGGGGAATAGGTCCCGCGACCCCGGCCCCCGTCCGCTCGGCGGTACTCACGATCTCCTTTGCGGACTGATCCAAAATCCGGTGATCGTACGCCTTCAGCCGTATCCGTATCCGCTGAGCGTCCACGCTTCTCCCCGCTATCCGCCGTCCGCCGCGCCGCTACTTCTCGATGGTGCTCACGACCCCCGCCCCCACGGTCTTGCCCCCTTCCCGGATGGCGAAGCGGAGCTCCTTCTCGAGCCCGATGGGCTGGATGAGCTCGATCTTGAGGCGGATGTTGT
>DASRUH010000088.1:0-3456 GCA_035655535.1 Methylomirabilis sp. (SeqCode) | reverse complement strand
TGGGCCGGCGACCCTCCCGGTAACCAATGGTCAGGGCCAGGTCGCGGGGCCGTTCTTTAACTCGTGGCCCCCGGCGCCAAGCGGCTGGAACGCCTACGTCGTCACCACTCCCGCATTAGGCGGAACTCAGCCGAACCTCGTCGTCTGCCCTGGTGCCTTGCCCGGGACGTTCGATGTCCAGGCGACCGCGACCAACGGCGACATCCCTGTTGGTCAGGCAATTATCGCGCCCGCCTGCTAGGACCACCAGCTCAGAGTGCAGAAGAGGGGGGGCCGGCGGCCTCCCCTCTTCTGTCTATGCCTGAGTCCGGTGTTCCCGCTTCACGGAAGGCGTTCTGCTATCATTACTCATAGAGCGAAATGGACCCGTGGAAGTACCAGCATGACGACCAGCGGCGACGGATACGTCGTGACGCTCCCATGATGGCGGCCGGCCTCTTCGTCCTCGGCGCGATGGTGGGGAGTTTCCTCAACGTATGCGCCTCGCGCCTCCCCAAGGGCCGGAGCCTCTCGACGCCCGGCTCCGCCTGCCCGAACTGCGCCCATCCCATCCGGTGGTACGACAACGTTCCGCTCCTGAGCTTTCTGATCCTCCGTGGACGCTGCCGGGACTGCCAGGCGCCCATCGCGTGGCGGTACCCGATCGTCGAGCTGGGAACGGCGCTGCTCTTCACCGTAGCGTACGTGCACATCGGGCTTGGATGGGAGCTGGCCTTTGCCCTCTTCTTCCTCTCGGCGCTCCTGGTCGTCACGGTGATCGATCTCGAGCACCAGCTGATCCCCGACCGCGTCACCCTCCCGGCCATCATGGCCGGCTTCGCGGGCAGCCTGCTCGGGGGCCGGCCGTCCTGGCTCGATTCGCTGCTCGGCATCCTCGTGGGCGGGGGAATTATCTGCGCGATCATCCTGGGCAGCCGGCTGATCCTCGGGGTGGACGGGATGGGCGGGGGCGATGTCACGCTCGCCGCCATGATCGGCGCGTTTCTCGGCTGGAAGCTTTTGCTCCTCGGCCTCTTCCTGGCGGTGCTGGTCGGAGCGGCCGTTGCCCTGGCGCTCCTGGCCGCCGGCCGGAAAGGCGGGAAGGATCCGATCCCTTTTGGGCCGTTCCTGGCCCTGGGGGGCTCGGTCAGTCTGTTCTGGGGGAAGGAGATCCTACAATGGTATCTGAGAGGATTCGTCGGCTAGACCGGGGGGGCTGGAGCCTCCTAGAGCTGCTGGTGGTCGTCGCCATCATCGGGATCATGGCCGCGATCGCGATTCCGTTCTTTGCGAGTTACTGGCGATCGGCGGCGGTGAGGGCGGGAGCCCAGGAGATGCGCACCGCCCTGATGCAAGCGAAGCAGCTCGCCATCACCTCCCGGCAGAACGTCTGCGTGCAGGCCGTGCCCACCGGATACCAGATGCGCCAGCCCGGCTGCGGCGGAGTGAACTTCTGGACCGGCATCCGCTGGGCGGGAGCAGCCTACACCTTCCGCCTCCAGAACAACGTGACGGTCGCCGTCCTCGCCGGGCCCCCCGTCTTCACTCCGCTCGGCGCGGCCGTCCCGGGAGGACAGATCCAGGTCACCGGCCCGACCGGCAACTTCCTCACCATCACGGTCTCGGGAGCCGGTCGCATCACGACCCCGTAGAGTCCCGAGCGGGACCGCGAAGAGGGCCGGAGGATTAATCTCCGGCCCTCTTGACGCTCCTGTCAGCGTCCAAACACCCTCCGCGACACCTGTCACCCTCCGCAGCGTCTCCCCAGCCGGGTCGAAAGGGAAAGCGTACAGTATTCTGTTCTTATGGCCTGGCACATGCGATGCATCCTTGTCGCCCGCGGGTCCAGGAATGATGCCAGCCACTCACAGGACGAACCGGGCCGACGGTCGCCTCACAGGGACTTGGGGGCGCGCATCCTCACGCTGGTCCCATTCGCCCTTCCGCGCCAAGAACCCCTAGCCCTTGGCCCTCCCCGGGCGACCCTCTAGTCCCCGTTGTGGAAAGGGCAATGTCCAGAGAAAAGTTGACTTTAAAAATTCGAACTACCTATAATTACTGCAATTTGACATTTCTGCTTATTTTAAAAGGGGTTCTGTTATCCTCAGTTCGGGGCCGATCCGGCCGGGTCGGCCGGGGGTAAAGGAAGAGGGTTAGGGGCGATGGGATTGTTTTCCAGCAAGAAGGCCGGTTTTGGTCTGGATGTGGGATCGAGCGCGGTGAAACTCGTCCAGCTGAAGGAGGGCTCGACGGGCTTCGCGCTCGAGACCTTCGCGATTGTGCTGCTTCCGCCAGACGCCATCGGCGAGGGCATGATCAAGGACCCCCCGGTGGTCGTGGACGCGATCAAGGAGGTCGTGGGCAAGGCGAGGGTCAAGACCAAGGACGCCGTCCTCAGCATCTCGGGCCGCGAGCTCATCATGAAGAAGATCCAGCTCCCCAAGGTCACCGCGAAGGAGCTGGACGACGCGATCATGCTGGAGGCCGAGCATCACATCAACCTTCCCATCGACGACGTCTACCTCGACCACCAGGTCGTGCGACAGTCGCCCGGCCAGGGCGGCACGATGGATGTGATGCTGGTCGCCGTCAAGAAGACCAAGATCAACGAGTATGTGGCGGTGGTGGAGGAAGCCGGGCTCAGGCCGGTCGTGGTGGACGTGGACGCCTTCGCCCTCCAGAACCAGTACGAGATGAACAGCCCGGAGACGGCCACGGAGGCGGTCGCGCTCATCGACATCGGCGCCTCGATCATGAAGACCAACGTCGTCCGGGGAGGCTTCTCGATCTTCGCCCGCGACATCGCCTTCGGCGGGAACAATTACACGCGGGCGATCTCTCAGCGGCTCAACATCCCCTTCGACAGGGCCGAAGCCGCCAAGAAGGGGGAAGAGGTCGCGGGTGGCCGGTGGGATGACCTCGTACCGTCCCTGGAGGCGGTGTCCCGCGAGCTGTCGCTGGAGATCCAGCGCACCTTCGACTATTTCGCGTCCACCGCCGAATCGGAGCGGATCAGCCGGATCGTCCTCTCCGGCGGCTGCGCCAAGCTTTCCGGGATCGACGAGTTCCTCTCCTCCAGCTGGGGGATCCCGGTGGAGGTGGTCAAGCCCTTCCAGAACGTCCAGTTCGATCCGAAGCGGTTCCCCGCCGATGACCTCTACGCCGCGGGCCCGCTCCTGGCCGTCGCCGTCGGGCTCGGGATGCGACGCGAGGGGGACAAGCCCGCATGATCAAAATCAACCTCCTCCCGGCGCACCCGCGCAGGCGGTTCGGCATCGCGCTCCCCACCCTGCCGGGCCTCGGCCTGCTCTTCGGCGCGCTGTACGCCGTGGCGATCGTGCTGGTCGGGGGGTACTGGTTCTTGTTGAGCACGGAGGGCCGGTCGCTCACCACGGAGATCGCCCGCCTGGAGGCCGAAACTGCGCGGCACAAGGCGGCCATCGCCGAGGGCACGCGGTTCAAGAAGGAAAAGGAGGA
>DASRUH010000087.1:0-6159 GCA_035655535.1 Methylomirabilis sp. (SeqCode) | reverse complement strand
GATGAGGGTGAACGCCGGCGCGAGGCGTTCCAGTGCGGCCAGGGCATAGTGGGCCGGGTTCGGGGAGGCCTGCGCGATTTTCTGGCGCCGCCAATCGTACCATTCCCAAACGAGCCGTGCGTCGCGCCGGAAGGCTTCGGGGGTCGCGAGCTCTTCCGGTCGGTACGCCTTCCACAGGCCTCCCGGGCCACGGAAGGTGGGGATACCACTCTCGGCCGAGACCCCCGCTCCCGTCAGCACCGCGACCGAGGTCGCGGCCTTCAATCGTTCCCCGACCACAGCCAGGAGCGAGTCCATATCATGCCCGCCTGCGCGACCCTGATCCCCGGAGGTCACTCGGGCCGCGGTCAAAGCCCGCGTGGTGGCGGCTGCAGGTCGTCGCGGGACGTCGTGCTGTCTTCGAACCCGCAGTCGCGGTAGCGTGATTGTAGCACGGGGCTGCGGCGCGGCGACAGGCGAGGGGGTGGGAGAGCACCGATCCCATGTCGTCCGCGAAAACCGAGACGCGGCGGGGCTCGGTCAAGTAAGGCATGAAATTTGCAACCCCCACTCGCACGTCGCTGCAGCAATACCACGTTTGCCTGTGACTGTCCTGCCCACCCTGCTCGGCCGCCATAGATGATGGCCGTCGCGAGCGTGTGGGCGTTCCGCAACGCGTGGTCCCGGCGGGGACCCGTGAAAGGAGGAGAGGCGATGCTCAGGCGTAGCACTCCGCAAAAGCCGGATCCATCGGAACTCGCCAAAGAAGGAGGCCAAACGAGTCTGACCCCACTGCTGACCGTGATGGGGGGCGACGCCAAGTTCGAGGGCAAGTTCGATATCACCGACTCCATCGAAATCGAGTGCAAGATCGGCGGAGAGCTCCGCGTGGGTGGAAAGCTCGTCATCGGCGACCGGGGCTCGGTGCATGCCGACGTGCAGACCGTGGACGCCATCATCCACGGGGAGTACGAGGGGAACATGGTGGCGACCGGGAGTGTGGAGATCAGTCCCACGGGGCGCGTGGATGGCAACATCGAGACCAATTCGTTGGTGATTTCCAAAGGGGGCTTCTTCAACGGCAACGTGACGAAGCTCAAAGAGACCGAGGTCAGCAAACCCGCCGTCCACCTTGTGAAAGAAAAGCAGGCTGCTCAGGAGAGATAAGCGATGAGCGTCCGACTCCTGCGGGGGTAGCTGTACCATGCTGTGGAGTTCTGCGCGAAAACCCGCAACCAAGAACCCGGCCATCACGGCCTTCATCGACGAAGGCTCTGAAATCGAGGGGAAGTACACCTTTACCGGCGCGGGGACCATTCTGCTCAACGGCAAGTTGCAGGGCGAAATCGTGAGCACGGATGCGGTCATCGTCGGGGAGCGGGCGGCCATCAACGCCTCGATCCGGGCGGAGTCCGTCGTGATCATGGGGGAGGTCGTCGGCAACGTCCGGGCGAGTGGGCGGATCGAGCTCAAGGCGACTGCCCGCGTCTATGGCGACCTCGAAGCGCCCGTGGTGGTCCTCGAGGAAGGGGTCCTGTTCGAAGGCCAGTGCCGGATGGCGGCCTCGAGATCAGAGGAGACGGCCCAGGGCCTCTCGGTCGTTCCGCTGAAGCGCTGACAGGTCTTCCCTTCTCGAACCACATCCGCCACCACCCGGATCAGTGGGGCGGTGGCGAGAGAACTCAGCCCTTGGGAGCGGTCTCCCACGGGACGAACGCCAACCCGTGGGCCTCGGCGACGGCCGGGTACGTGACGCGGCCGTGGACCAGGTTGAGCCCCTTGGCGATGTCCGGACTGGCCTGGGCTGCTCCCCGCCATCCCTTCTCGGCGATCTGGACGATATACGGCAGCGTGACGTTTGTGAGGGCGGAGGTGGCGGTGCGGCCGAAGGCCCCGGGCATGTTGGCGACACAGTAGTGGAGGATGCCGTCCACCAGGTAGACTGGGTCGCCGTGCGTCGTGGGACGCGTCGTCTCGATGCAGCCTCCCTGGTCCACCGACACATCGATGATGACCGAACCCGGCTTCATGAGCTTCACCATCTCCCGCGGGACCAAGCGGGGCGCTTTGGCTCCGGGGATCAGGACGGCGCCCACGAGGACATCGGCCCGCTTGACACACTCCTCGATGCTCGTGTGGTTGGACATCAGGGTCGTCACGTTGGGCGGGAGGAGCTCCTCGAGGGCGCGCATCCGCGAGGGGTTCACCTCGAGGAGATACACCCAGGCCCCCATGCGCGCCGCCATCTTGGCGGCGTGATAGCCGACGGTCCCGCCGCCGAGGATCCCGACGGTGGCGGGGGGGACGCCGGCAACGCCGCTCAGCAGCACACCGCGGCCCCCCCGGGGACTGGAGAGGTAAAAGGCGGCGATCGGAATCGCCATCCGTCCGGCGATCTCACTCATCGGCTCGAGCAGCGGTTTGCGGCCGTCGGTCGTCTCCACCGTCTCGTAGGCGATCCCGACGATCCGGCGCTCGAGGAGGGTCCGGGTAAGTTCGAGGGCGGGGGCGAGATGCAGGAACGCGAACAGGATCTGCCCAGGCCGGAGATGGGCGTACTCGATCGGTTGGGGCTCCTTGACCTTACAGATCATCTCGGCCCTGGCATAGACCTCGGCCGCATCGGCGATGAGCTCCGCCCCCGCCCCCGCGTATTCGTCATCTCCCATGCCGGCGCCCCGTCCCGCCCCCCGCTGGACCAGCACGTGGTGCCCTCGCGCCGTGAGGACCTGCACCCCCGGCGGCGTCATCGCCACCCGGTATTCGTCGTCCTTGATCTCCTTCGGCACCCCGATCACCATCACGATGCCCTTACGCCGTGTGCAGTGTGCGGCGGATACTTCTGACCCTTCGATCGAGAGATCAGTGATTCGTGGTTAGTGGCTGGTGGCTGGTGTTTATCAAGTAACACCAATCACCTGTCACCAATCACCGACCACCTGGTCAGAGTCCCCAATCCCTGGGGTAACGGAAGTCGCGGTCGATGGTGCGGACCGAGATCTTGGCAATGAGCGGCGGCCGGCGCTTGTACTGCGAGGACTGGACGCGGCGAAGGACCGTGTGGACGAAGTCGGTTGGGAAGCCGAGTTCGAGCAGGGCGGGGAGTTCGTACCTGCGGTCCACCAGGTAATACAGGAGTCGGTCGACCGCCTCGTAGGTAAAGCCGAGCTCTTCCTCGTCCGTCTGGCCGACCCACAGGTCCGCGCTCGGTTTCTTTGCGACGATCTCCGCCGGGACGCCCAGATGGGCGGCGAGGGTTCGGACCTGGGTCTTGTACAGGTCGCCGATGGGATTGAGGGCCGAGGCCATGTCCCCGTAGAGGGTCCCGTACCCGAGCAACAGCTCCGTCTTGTTGCTGGTCCCCAGGACCAGCGCCCCGAGGCGGGCGGAATGATCGTACAGTACCGTCATCCGCTCCCGGGCCATCTTGTTTCCCCGCCGGATTTGATCCGCATCCGGGAAGGCGGCGAAATAGGCGTCGATCTGCGAGGTGATGTCCACCTGGAAGAAATGGATCCCGAGCCGCTCGGCGACGAGCCGGGCGTGGATGGCGCTCTCGGGACTCGAGGTCCGGTACGGCATGCTCACGCCCCACACGGAGTCGGGACCCATCGCCGTCGCGGCCAATGTGGCGGAGAGTGAGGAGTCCACGCCGCCCGACAGGCCGACGATCACGCGATGGAAGCCGGCCCGCCGCACCTCGCTCTGGATGAAGCCGGTCAGGGTCCTGGTGCAGAGATCCCAGTCCAGCGTGAGTTCCGCCAGCGTGTCGGTCATCTTCATGGGGTCTCTTTCTCGCGCCCCTGAAGGATGCGCTCGATTTGGCGGGTGATCCGCTTGAGTTCCCGCAAGGTCAGGTCCACGCGCTCGTCCCGGAGGAGGGGATTGGCGATTCGCTCGCGTCGCACCTCTCTCCGATCGATGTCCACGGGGAGGAGCACCTCCTCAAGCTGCGGCGCCTTGGCCACGACCTCCCCGGTGGGCGCGATGACCTCCGAGCCTCCCCAGAAGCAGGTGCCGTCCTCGTATCCGACGCGGTTGCAGAAGCAGACGAAGCATGTGTACAGCTGGGCATACGCGCGGTTGAGGTGCTCCCAGGCCGCCGCGTTGGCAAACATCCCGTCTGGCCGAAGCCCCCGCCCGGGACTGGCGGAAACGCAGAGGAGGATCTGGGCGCCGTCCAGGGCCGCCACGTAGGCGGTGGAGGGATGCCACAGGTCCTCGCAGATGGTGAGGGCCATGCGGCCGAATCGGCTGTCAAAGGCCCGGAGCGTCTCCCCCTGTGCGAAATAGCGGTGCTCGTCGAAGAGGCCATAGGTGGGGAGGTAGAGCTTGCGATGCAGATGCCGGAGCGTGCCGTCCTCGAAGTAGGCGGCCGCGTTGAAGAAGCGATGATCGGGAGACTCCTCCACCAGCCCGGCAACGATGGCCATCCGTCGACTCGCCTGCTTGAACAGGTCGAGCCGGGGGTCTCGGGACGTGAGCGCGACCGAGGGGACGAGGTCCTTCAGGAAGTACCCGGTCAGCGAGAGCTCGGGAAACAGGAGGAGGTCGACCCCCTGACTCTCCGCCTCGCGGCAGATCTTCTCATGCAGTGCGAGATTTCTCTCTAGGTCCCCGAGCGCCGGGGCCAGTTGCGCGAGACCCAGGGTGAATTTCTCCATCGGCGCGATCCTTCCCTTCCTTGACAGGCCATCAGCGATTGTGTAAGGTTCCCCCACATTCGCACGGACCGGGAGCGAGCATGGAAGAAATCCTCATGCGCATCCGCCTGGCGCTGACCCTCGCGCTCCGAGATCAGCAGGTTGGGGTCCAGGTCCAGGCGGCGCGGGCTCTGGAGCGGATCGAGGGCGCGGCCGCCCTGGACCATCTCGCCGTCACCGCGGAGGGGACCGACACGGGCGGCGCCCTGCGCGCCCTGTATGCCCTCGCGGACATCGGCGGCGAGAAGTCTTTCACCCTCCTGTGCAAGGCCCTCAAGAACCCTCAGGCCGAGATGCGCGCGACGGCGGTCAAGCTCCTTGTACGGACCCGCGACCGGAGAGTTGTGGACCACTTCCTCGAGGCGCTCAGCGATCCCAACCCCGACGTGGCCGCGCTGATCCTGGAGGCCCTGAGCGAGCACCGGGAACCACGCCTGGTCGACATCCTCCTGCAGCAGCTCCCGATCGTCTCGGGTCAGACGCGCGAGCCGGTCATCAACGCCTTGGGGACCCTGGGAGACCTGCGGGCGGTTGATGCGCTCCTGCCGCTGGTGACGGATCTGTCACCGACCATTCGGGAGCGGGTCGTGGAGGCGCTCGGTCGTCTGGGCGTCCGCGCGGCAGAAGAGGGGCAGCTCAAGGAGATCACCCCGCCAGCTTAGCCTCGTTGCCCTGGAGTACCTTCGCCACATCGATCCGGCGGATCGTTGGGTCAAGCGCGATCACTATGGTCCTGGCGTAATCTTCCACCTGCGGATCCCACTCCATTAGGTTGACCTCTTCTCCCTCCACTGCCTTTCCCTCGCGATCCTGCACGACGCGGACCCAGGGCCGAGCAACATCCTCGCCGCCCGGACGGGTCACCACGCCGATCTCTCCCGTTGTCAGACGCACCGCCGTTCCCGGGGGATAGATGCCGATCATATCGACGAAGCTATCGAGGGTCAGTGGGTTAAAAGCGGTTCCGGCCAGCTTCTTCATCCGCGAGATCGCCTGGTTGGGGTCGGCGGGTCCCTGGTACACCCGAACCGTGGTCATGGCGTCCTACGTGTCGGCGACGTGGACAATCATGCTATAGGGGTGGGCCTGCTCGTCAGGCCCCAAGCGGGGGTACCCTCTCCCGTCGAAGTCGATGTGGTGTTCCTTCGTCACCCGGAGGGCAATCTCTGATTGCACCCCCATCTGCTCCAGGATCTTCACGCCGTCCACTGGGTGCCGTTTGATGATTTCCCATTCCTCATCGGTCAGCTTTCGGGGCGCACGGATGATCGTTTCGGGGATGTTGATCTTCCCCACATCATGGAGCAGCGCGCCCAGCCCCAGTTCCTTGAGGGCCGCCACGTCAAGGCCCATCGTCTCTCCCAAGGCCATGGTGAGGATCCCCACGTTCACCGAGTGATTGAACAGATACTCGTCGTAGCTCTTGATCATAGTCAGGGCCATGAGCGAGTGTTTCCCCTTCAAGATGCCCCCCACC
>DASRUH010000086.1:0-8668 GCA_035655535.1 Methylomirabilis sp. (SeqCode) | reverse complement strand
CTCGTGGCCGACGGCCTTGGTGCCGCAGGCCCCGTTGCCGCATCCGCCTCCGCCGCACGCCCCCCCGCCGCAGCCGCTCCCGTCGCCGCACTTGTTGCACTTGTGGCCGCCGCCGCGCTCCTCATAGCGGGCAGTCGCAATGCGCATGATGTCTTCCAGCGTGACGCGGAGTTGCCCCCCCGACTCGAGATGGACGAGAACCGCTTCGCCGAGGATGTCCTGCGCCTGCACGGTCCCGGGTCCCTCGGGGGTATCGATCGGCTGTCCCATCTTCGGCAGCGCACGGGCCAGTTCGCTGTAGATCGGATACTCGTAGGCCACGCAGCACTTCAGTCGGCCGCACACCCCCGTGATCTTCGTCGAGCCCGGGGAGAGATTTTGGACCTTGACCATCTTCATGGTGACGGGGTGAAAGCGCGGCAGCCAGCTCTTGCAGCAGAGGGTTCGCCCGCACGAGCCGACGCCAGCTCCGGTGATCGCTGCCTCGTCCCGGACGCCGATCTGCTTCATCCCGATTCTGGCCTGGAGCCGCTGCGCGAGATCGCGCACGAGGTCCCGGAAATCGACCCGCTCTTCCGCGGTATACAGGACCGTCAGCCTGTTGCCGTTCCCGCTGGAGCGGACGTGGACGATCTTCATGGGGAGGTTCCGTTCGGCAACGACGCGCGCGGCGACCTGACACGCCTCATCCTCCCGAACGGTCAGCCGCCGGGTCCGCTCCACATCGTCGGGAGTCGCGAGCCGCAGCACCGGCTTCAACGGCACTTTGAGCTTGTGGCGGGGGAAATAGGGGGCCTTGGCGATTACCTTTCCCACGCGCAGGCGCTCGGCGTGCTCGACGACGACCCGCGCCCCGAGCCTGAGCGGCAGATCTCCGGCCTCGTAGGACTGCTCTCGTTCCCGGTCATCCAGAAAAACTTTGACGACCATGCGCGTATCCGATCAAGCGGCCTGCAGATCGCGGAGCGTGACGAACATGGCCTCGAGGCTGAGACGGGGGTTCGCGTATCTGCCCAGCCCGTCCAGGGTCTGCTGGACGGCGCGATGCATACGCAGGAGCTGGGCCGGCGCATATCGCTCACTCTGGGACGTCAGCGCTGCTGTGAGATGCCCGTGCACGAGAGGGGAGCGTCGCCGCGTCACCTTGGCGACGAGGAGATCGCGGCAGCAGGCGAGCAGCGCCTCCAGGAAGAGGGAGACGGCCTCCTTCTGGGCGAGGACCCGTTCGGTCAGGTCAAGGATGGGGGAGCTCCTGCCCGGCGAAAGGGCGAAGGCCTGCGCGACGAGGTCCCAGATCTCCTGGAGAGGACTCTGCCGGAGCTCGTGCGCCCGCCCGAGACTGCCTCCCGCCAGGCTCGCCAGGAGACCGGCTTCATCCGCTTCGCACCCCTGCTCGCGGAGCCGGGCGACGATGACGCTGTCCGGCAGGGGCGCGAATCGGATCTGGCTGCAGCGGGAGACGACGGGGGAGAGGAGCGTCGAGGCTTCAGGCGCGATCAGGAAGAAGACCGTCGGGCCCGGCGGCTCTTCCAGGGTTTTGAGAAGCGCGTTTTGTGCCTGGGGGGTCATTGTCTCGGCCTGATCCAGGATGAAGGTCTTGCGGCGCCCCTCGTACGGCGTGAGCGCCGCCTCGCGGATCAGGGCGCGGATCTGATCGATCTTGAGCGTGGCTCCGTCCGGAGCGACCAGATGCACGTCGGGGTGGATGGCCTTGCTTATTTTGGCGCAGGCGGCGCACCGGTCGCAGGCATCGCCGGTCTTGCCCCCCACGCAGTTCAGGGCCTTGGAGACCGTGACGGCCGTGAGGAACCGCCCGACCCCTTGTGGGCCAGTGAACAGGAGTCCGTGGGGGAGGCGGTCGGTCTCGATCGCGCGCCTGAGGAGGCCGACGGCTCGCTCCTGGCCGAGGATGTCACCGAAGCCCATTACCGGCGTCCTCCCTGGAGCGCCCAGCTCCCGATCAACGGCTCGACCCGCTGCCAGACCTCCGTTGCGATCACCCCCTCCGGCCGCGTCCCGTCGATGATGTGGAATCGGTGGGGCTCGTTGCGCGCGATCTCACCGTATCCTGCGCGGACCCGGTCGTGGAACGGGAGTTCCTCGGATTCCAGGCGATCCAGCATGGGTTCGGGGAGCGGGACCTGGCCCCGCGCCCGTACCCGGCGGAGTCCCTCGCGCGGGTCGAGGTCGAGCAGGATGGTGAGATTCGGGACGAGCCCTCCTGTGGCCGCGCGATTCATCGCTGTGATGAGCGTGAGGTCCAAGCCACGCCCGTACCCCTGGTAGGCGACAGTGGCATCGACGAATCGATCGCAGAGAACGATCTCTCCGGCGTCGAGGGCGGGGAGGATGCACTCCCTGGTGAGCTGGGCGCGCGAGGCGAGATAGAGGAAAAGTTCCGCCTCGGCCCTCATCTCGTGGTGCTGTCTTGCGAGGAGGAGGGCGCGAATGGCCTCGCCGAGGGATGTGCCTCCCGGCTCGCGGGTCACGGTCACCCGCTGTCCGGTCTGTCGGAGGGTGACCGCCAACCGGCGGAGCTGCGTGGTCTTGCCGGACCCCTCCACGCCTTCCCAGGTGACGAGCAGGCCGCGCATCTGCGCTACCCCTTTTTGGGCACCGGACCCTTCGAGCGCCGTTCGAGAACCTGCACGGCCGCACGCGACACGACCGTGGGGATGTTGCGGTCTCGGGCCAAGGACTGGAGTTCCCGGTCGCTGAGATTGGCGATGCCGAGCCCGAGTGAAACCCCCACAGGGGTCTTGGGGTTGTGGAGGAGGCTCAAGACCACCTGCTTGTTGGCTCGGAAGCGGCGGTTGTTGCCGATCATCCGCAAGACGTGATCGGAGACGTCCCGCATCTGCGCGATGGTCAAGATCTCATCCTCGGTAATCCGGGGGCTGGTGACGACCTCGAGGGCGATCATTTCGTTCGGGTCCTTAATGAGGATCAGGCGGGCGTCCCTGTTCCCCCGCTTCGCCAGGGACAGCTTCTGCCCGGTGGACATCTCCTTGATCAACTGGGTGAGGGTCTTCTTCCGTTCCCGATCTTCCTTGGTCGCCTCCTGCAGCAGCCAATGCAGCTTGCGGCGGTCCGCCTCGGTCAGGGTGGGGTTCTTGAGCAGGGCGTGTCCGACGACGGGGTTGTGGAAGAGGAAGACTCGGTCCTCCAGGAGTTCGGCCGCCACGGCCACCGGGGCGTGTTCTGCGATGTAGATGACCGCGCCGAGGGGAGTGTCAGGATGCACCACGAGGAGTTTCCAGAGCTCCTCGTCGTCCAGGAACTGGTGGACCAACTCCTCAAGCACCCGCGGTTCTGCTTCCTCCGATCGGGCGAGGGCGAGAGCCTCCTCACGGGTGAACGCGGAGGCCGTCGGAGGGACGATCGGATCACTCATGGCGTCTGCGTGTATGCAAGGATTGGACCGATGGTAGCAATCAAGGGCCCGACGTCTTCCTCGCGAACGGTCCGCATGTCGAGCAACACCTTGTCCTCTTTGATCCGCCCCACCACAGCCGGGTCCGCACGCCGCAGCGCGGCCTCCAGGCGATGCGGGGGAATCTCGGGTGAGTGCAGGGCGACGCAATAGGTCGGGAGCGCCTCGGCGGGAAGGGATCCACCTCCCACTTCGGCCTGTTCCTCCTCCACGGTCACCCGGACCGATGGCCGGGCCTGGGCCCGGAGGGCGACTTGAACCCGCGTCGCCCGCTGTCGGATTTCGTCCAGCGGGCAGGCGATCATGGCCAGAACAGGAATCGTGGTGCGGGCGCGCTCGCCGTTCAGGTAATCGAGGAGCGTGGCCTCGAGGGCCGCGAGGGAGAGCTTGTCGATGCGCACCGCGCGCGCCAAGGGGTTCTTTCGAAGGCGTTCGATCAGGGCCCTCGTCCCGACGATGAGGCCCGCTTGGGGCCCGCCCAGGAGCTTATCGCCGCTGAAGGTGACCAGGTCCACCCCGCTGGAGAGGACCTCGGGGACGGTTGACTCTCCCTTGAGGCCGAAGGGGACGAGGTCGGTCAGGGCACCGCTCCCCACGTCGATCATCACGGGGATCCCGCGCCGCCGGCCGAGCGCGACGAGGTCCGCCAGCGACACCTCGCTGGTGAAGCCCACGATCCGGAAATTGCTCGGGTGCACTTTCAGCAGGAGAGCCGTCCGCTCGTCGATCGCCTGTTCGTAGTCGGAGAGGTGCGTGCGGTTGGTGGTCCCGACTTCTCTCAGGACCGCCCCCGCCTTCCGCATCACGTCAGGGATCCGGAACGATCCGCCGATCTCGATGAGCTCCCCCCGGGAGACGACTACGTCGCGCCCTTCGGCCATGGTGTTGATGCTGAGGAGGACCGCCGCCGCGTTGTTGTTCACCGCAAGCGCCGCTTCGGCTCTGGCGAGGCGGGTCAGTAGTCGCTCGACGTGCACCTGGCGGGAGCCCCGGGTGCCTTGCCGGAGATCGAACTCGAGAGTCGAATAGTGCGCGGCCACCTCGTGCAGGCGGGCCTGGGCCGCCGCGGACAGGGGAGCCCGGCCGAGGTTGGTATGGAGGATCACGCCCGTGGCGTTGATCACGCGGCGCAGGCTCGGGCGGGCGAGCTCCAGGACCTTGTCACGGATCCGCCCGACGAGCGAGCCGAGGTCGGGCAGGGCGGGCGCTGTGCCCTCCCGGAAACGGCTGACGATGCGCTGCCGGTGCTCGTCGAGGGTCTCCCGTGTCGCCTCGACGACCATCCACCGGGGGTGCCGTTCCAGTAACTGCTGGACCTCCGGCTCCTGGAGGATGTCGTCGACCGAGGGGATTTGGCGAAGGAGGAGTCCTTGCTTTTCTGGAATGGCCATGCGCGACCTCTCTGGGTACGGCGTATCATACCTCCTGGCCCGCCGGAACGCAAGGTGCGGGGGGCTGGAAAGACAAAAGCCACCCGACGGTGGCTTTTGTCTGGGATGATGCTCGCGCTACGAGAGTTCCTGTACCGCCCCTGCGCGCCGGGCCTGGTAGCACGGCTTGCAATAGACCGGGCGATCCGGCATGGGCCGGAACGGAACGGTGGTGCGTTGGCCGCATTGGGAGCAGACCGCCTCGAAGACCTCCCGGGGTCCGGGGCTCATCCCGCCCCCCCGCTTCATGGCCTTGCAGTTCTTGCACCGTTTGGGTTCGTTGGTGAACCCCTTTTGGGCGAAGAACTCCTGCTCTCCCGCCGTGAAGGCGAATTCCTTCCCACACTCAACGCACACCAAGATCTTATCCTGAAAGGTCATTGGTTTCCTCCTCGATACTGTACTGCACCGTGGGTCGTGTGGTCCTGTCCGTGCCGCGCCGCCCTCAACGCTCCATGCCGTCCCTCCTCTGCCTCCCTACGTACGGATGCCCAAGCGCGGAAAGATGAGTGCGTGAACCTTGTGGACCTGCGCCCGCGCGTAGCGCCAGGCTTCCTCCTTCCGCCCCCCTTCCGTCCGGTGCGGCGGATCGGTCAGGGTCGTCTCGACGCATCCCGCGGATCGAAACTGCGGCAGGAATGCGGAGGGGAGTTCCGCGGGAATCTCGAGCCCCGCCATGAGGGCCCAGACCGCGGTCCAGGCGCGGGGGACATTTCCGAGGTAGTAGCCCCCGCCCCCTAAGGCAAGCCAGCGGGGAGCACCTGCCGCGAGGGCTCTGACGGCCGTGAGAAAGCCCCCCATGGTGAGTCGCAGATTGGACAGGGGATCGTTCCGGTGGGCGTCGATCCCCAACTGGGTGACGACCACGTCGGGACGGAAGGCCTCGAGGAGGGGGGGAACCGTTTCCTCGAGGGCCCACAAAAAGACCTCGTCGTCGGTCTCGGGAGCGAGCGGAACGTTGACCGAAAATCCCTCCCCCTTGCCGGTCCCGATCTCTTCGGGGAAGCCGGTGCCCGGAAAGAGCGTGAGCCCCGTCTCGTGAAGGGAGATGGTCAGCACCTGATCCGTATCATAGAAGGCGGATTGCACCCCGTCTCCGTGGTGGGCATCGATGTCGACGTACGCGATCCGGAATCCGTGGTCCACGAGGACGCGGATGGCCACCGCGGCATCGTTGATGTAGCAGAAGCCGGATGCGCGACTGGAGGCGGCATGGTGAAGGCCTCCGGCGATATTGAAGGCGCGAGCCGTCTCTCCGGACGCGAGGAGACGGGCGGCCTGGACAGACGCCCCGGTCAGGAGCGCGGACCAGGTGTACACCCCCTCGAAGATGGGGTTGTCGCTCGTGCCGAGGCCGAAATGCCAGGCGCGGGGCACGGATTGCCCCGTGTTCACCGCCCGCAGGACGTCGAGGTACTCCTGCGTATGAGCCCGCAGGAGGTCTGCCTCGGTGGCGACTGAGACGTCGGCGAGGCCCACATGAGTCGGATGAAAGAGTCCGTACGCATGAATGAGGTCGCGGGTGAGCTGCAACCGGCGGATCTTCATGGGATGGGAGGGCCCGTAGTCGAAGGCTTCATACTGTGGGGTATAGAAAAAGACGGCCTGGGCTGCGCTGGGCATCACGCGTTACCTGTGGAGTGTACAACCACGGCGAGCGGACACTCACTCCTCTTCGCCGGGGCGGTGGTACGTGCCGCTCTTGCCGCCCCGTTTGGAAACAAGCCGGATATTCTCGATGGTCATCCCTGCGTCCATGGCTTTGCACATGTCGTAGATCGTCAGCGCGGCCACCGAGACGGCCGCAAGCGCCTCCATTTCGGCCCCGGTCTTCCCATGTACCTTGATTCGGGACTCGATCTCAATGGTTGCCTGTTCGGCGCGGGCGCGGAAGGTGACCTCGGCGGAGGTGATCAAGAGGGGATGACAGAGGGGGATGAGACGATCGACTTGCTTGGCAGCCATGATCCCGGCAACGCGGGCCACGGCGAACACGTCCCCTTTGGGGATCGACTTGTCGAGGATCATCCGGAGGGTTTCGGGCTGCAAATGAACGGTGCCTCTGGCTCGCGCCTCGCGGTCGGTATCAGCCTTTTCGCTGATATCCACCATCCTGGCTCGGCCCAGAGGATCCAGATGGGATAACGGTTGCATTTTGGGCCTGCACGTGCCGCCGCATGATGGCGTACATCTCGTCCTTGATCTTGAGTTTCAGCTTCTGCAGCTCTTTGCGCTTGCGTTCCTGGTCGCTTGTGAGGTAGTAGATCCGGTCCAGCTCCATGATCTTCCGATCGAAATCCCGGTGCTTGTCGGCGAGGCGGCGGAATTCGGAATCTTCCTCCTTCAGCCGCGCAAAGAGCTGCGCCTCCGTTTCATTCATCTAATGCCTCCTTTCGCTGTGTAAAGGTCTCCTCGAACCGGGAGGAGGACGTGGGGTAGAGGAGTGGGATCGAACCGTACGCCGGCGGCACAGAAAGGGGCGGGATAGGGCATCGGACGTGAGTCATATTCCCTACGGCGTTATTGGGCGACAGCTAGTGCCAAAGGCTAGCCGAGATATCGGGGGAAGTCAAGAAGAAAAAAGCGGAAGGGGACGTCTGTCGGGTCGGCGAAGCCTTGGAGGCTGCCGGGTGATCAAAGGTGCGTGGCCACCGTGTCCTGGTAGCCGTCGATCCCACCGGGGTCAACGCCGAGCCGGGCAAGCTGCTGGTCGAGGTAGAGCCGCGTTCCCGACCCGTCCTGGCGGTTGATGAACCGGAGGCCAGGTCGCGTGAGATCACCCACGGCCCGGAGCCCCAGGGGATTTCCGGTCCGCGTGACGAGGCCCAGGTCCCGGTGAAAGAGAACGACGACCGCCGCTCCGGAGGGGACCGCGCTCTCCAGGTACGGCAGATTGTATTCGCCGGTGTGTGGGTCGCGCAGGTGGGCCAGGGCGAGGTCCGCCACCCCGTCCCGCATGGCGGCGAGTCCGGCCGTGCTCCCGACGGTGGCCACGAAGAAGGTCGCCGGGCCGCGTCGCGCCGCGTAGAGTTCTCGCACCACGCCGAGACTCGGATCGTCGCTGCCGGCCGCCAACAGGAAGGCCCGTTCCTCACGCTTTCGCGTTCTGAGCGGATTCCTAGCGCTTTCCTCGATCCATTTAATACAAAATATCTTAAATACTCCAATATGATCTCATGGAATATCGTTGTCTGTCGATCGGCCACCATCCAGGAAGAGCAGGAAATCGTCTCCTGGAGGACGTTGTCGGTGTGACCCGGATGTGATATGAGGGAGGCTACCTTCGCCGAAGGCCGAGCAGGCAATCTCCATGAGGTGGGTGTGTGAGTGATTTCTTTGCCCGGGAAATCGAACGACTGAAGCGGAAGGACGGGTATCGCTGGCTGCGGACGATGGAAGGAGCGACCGGGCCGCGGATGCGGGTGGACGGGCGCGAGGTCATCGTCCTGTGTAGCGGCAACTACCTCGGGCTCGCCACCCATCCTCGGCTCAAAGCCGCCGCCATCGAGGCGACGGAGCGCCTCGGGGTCTGCTCCGCTGCCGCCCGCCTCATCGCGGGCAACAACGAACTCTACGACGTCCTGGAAAAACGGCTGGCCGACTTCAAGGGACGCGAGGCGGCCCTCGTCTATAGCACCGGCTACATGGCCAATCTGGGCGTCATCTCGGCGGTCGTGGGCGAGGGGGATGCGGTCTACACCGACGCCCTCAGCCACGCGAGCATCATCGATGGGTGCCGGTTGAGCCGGGCGACGGTGAAGGTCTTTCCGCACAATGACCTGAGTGCTCTCGAGAGGCTGCTCCG
>DASRUH010000085.1:0-4755 GCA_035655535.1 Methylomirabilis sp. (SeqCode) | reverse complement strand
TGGTCCAGATCCGCCAGGCCCCGATCGTGCAGCAAAATGTGGTGACCTATAACGTGGTGGTCACGGTGGTCAATCCCGAGTTGAAACTCAAGCCGGGATTGACCGCGAACGTGAGGATCCTCGTGGACAGGCGGGAGGGCGTCCTCAAGATTCCCAATGCGGCGCTGCGGTTCAAGCCCCCCTCGCCCGACGGGGAGCCCCTCGCGGCCCAGGAAAAGACTCGTGGGCCATCACAGATCTGGATCCTCGATGATGGGCGGCTCAGCGGGGTGGCGGTCAAGCTCGGATTGAGCGACGAATACTTCACCGAGGTCCTCGAGGGGGACGTCAAAGAGGGGCAGTCGGTCGTGGTCGGATTAGGCACACGGGATGGATCCCGGCGCTCCCAGCAGGGGAGCGGGCCCTTTCCGCAGCAGCGCCGCCGCACCCTCGGCTTTTAGGTGTTAGGTGTCGGGTTTTGGGGTCTCTTGGGTTTGTTGGGTTCATTGGGTTTCCCTGACGTTGAACGTTGGACATTGCACCTTGAACCCCAAGAGGTAGCATGACGGCGATCATCCGCGTCGAGTTGTTGGCCAAGACCTACCGGATCGGTGAGGTGGCCGTGGAGGCCCTTCGGGGAGTTACCGTGGATATTCAGCGGGGAGAGTTCGTGGCGGTCATGGGACCCTCCGGCTCGGGCAAATCGACCTTCATGAACCTCCTCGGGTGTCTCGACACCCCGTCATCGGGGCGGTATCTCCTGGAGGGCCAGGACGTCTCACGCGTCAGCCGGGATGATCTGGCCAGGATCCGCAATACCAAGATCGGATTCGTGTTTCAAGGGTTCAACCTGCTCTCCCGGGTCAGTGCCTTGGAGAACGTCGAGCTCCCCCTCCTCTATAATGGCACCCTGCCGGTCGAGCGGCATCCCAAGGCGCGGGCCACGCTGGCGGCGGTCGGCCTGGCGGATCGCGAGCAGCACCACCCGGCGCAGCTCTCCGGCGGGGAGCAGCAGCGGGTCGCCATCGCGCGTGCCCTAGTCAACGACCCGGTCCTGATCCTGGCGGATGAGCCGACGGGGAACCTAGACACCCGCACGAGTGCCGAGATCATGACGCTCTTCCAGGAGCTGAACCGGGGCGGAATGACTATCGTGCTGGTGACGCATGACGACGAGATGGCGCGATATGCGCGCCGCATCCTCACCTTCCGCGACGGCCTGCTTGTGACCGATCGGGCCGTCGCGCCGCCGCCCCCACAGGAGGCGACGACATGAACATCGGGGCCAGCGTGCAGATCGCCCTCCGGGCGCTGCGGATCAACAAGCTCCGGAGCGGGCTGACGATGCTCGGGATCATCATCGGCGTCGGCGCCGTCATCGCCATGATGGCGGTCGGCGCCGGGGCGCGGGAGCGGATCGCCGCGCAGATCCGGAGCATCGGATCCAACGTCATCATCGTCCTCTCCGGCAGCACCACCAGCGGCGGGATCCGCCTGGGGCACGGCACTCTCCTCACCCTGACCGAGGATGATGCCACGGCCATTGCCCGGGAGGTAGCCGCCGTGGAGGCCGCGTCGCCCACGATGCGCGGGACGGCGCAGGTGGTCTTCGGGAATCAAAACTGGTCCACGGTCATTCAAGGGGCGACCCCGGAGTACCTCGTGGTGCGGGAGTGGCCGGTCGTCTCCGGTCGGGACATCACGTCGCAGGATGTGGACGGGGCGGCCAAAGTAGCCCTCCTCGGCCAAACGGTGGCCGAGAATATCTTCGGGGATTCGGATCCGCTCGGCGAGATCATCCGGACCAAGAAGGTCCCCTTCACGGTGGTTGGACTCCTGGCCGCCAAAGGGCAGTCGGCCTTTGGACAGGATCAGGACGACATCGTGGTCATCCCCCTGTCCACGGCGAAGCGGAAGGTCCTGGGAGTGAGCCAGGCCAATGCCCGGAGTGTGGGGGCGATCCTGATCCGGGCCAGGGCACCCGAGGTGATTCCCGAGGCGGTGGAGCAGATGACGGTGTTGCTCCGGCAACGTCATCGCTTGCAGTCGGGACAGGACGATGATTTTACCGTGCGGAATCTCTCCGAGGTCTTTGCCGCCCAGGAAGAGTCGGCGCGCACCATGTCGTTACTCCTGGGGGCGATCGCTTCGGTCTCCCTCCTGGTCGGGGGCATCGGGATCATGAACATCATGCTCGTCTCGGTCACCGAGCGGACGCGCGAGATCGGGATTCGCATGGCGGTGGGGGCCCGGGAGCGCGACATCCTGACGCAATTCCTCATCGAGGCGGTGACACTGGCCCTGATCGGGGGCATCGTCGGGATCGGGCTGGGGGTCGGCGGGTCGGCCCTTCTCTCCTTCTTCGCCGAGTGGGAGACCGTGATCGCGCCCGCGGCAATCGGTCTCGCCTTTGTCTTCTCGTCCGCCATCGGGGTCTTCTTTGGGTACTACCCCGCCCGCAAGGCCGCCTCTCTCGACCCGATCGAGGCCCTGCGGTACGAGTAGGGGAGCGACCATGGAAAGACGACTGCCGCTCGGCGTGGCCGTGTCGCTTGTCCTGATGGGGTGCGCGTCGGTCGTCCCCGGGGATTTCCAGGCGGGCGCGGACCGGGGCCTCACCCTGGCCGAGATCTGGGCGCGGCCGGAGGCCTCGCGCGGACGGACGGTGATCCTGGGCGGGGAGATCCTACAGGTGACGCCGAAGCCGAGTGGGAGCGAGGTGGAAGTGCTCGAGCGGCCCCTCGGGAGACAGGATCGGCCCGAGCTGACCGATGCATCCCAAGGGCGCTTCCTGGTCGTGATGGACGGGTTTCTCGATCCGGCGGTCTATCGCGCCGGCCGGGAGGTCACGGTGGTAGGCGAAGTGGAGGGCGTCACCGCACGCCCCATCGGCGAGGTGATGTACACCTTCCCGCTGCTGCGGGGCCGGTACCTGCACCTCTGGCCTCTGCGCCGGCACGTCGTCACCGATCCTGGTTGGCCGCATGCGTTCTGGGCCGATCACGGGTGGTTCTGGCACCGCCACCGCTCCGGCCTGGTCGGATTTCGCCACTGAGGGATGACGGAGAAGGTCGCTATGTCCTCGGACAGACCACGTCACGGACGCGGCCGTCGGCTCCTGCTGGCCCTTGCGCCTCTTCTCGCTGTGAGCCTCTCCCCCTCGGCCGAGGCCGACATCTACACCTGGGTGGACGATCGGGGGGTCCAGAATTTCGTCGACGATCAGGCCGCGATCCCGGGTCGATTTCGTGGCCGGGCGCGCCTGCTGATCGTCTCGAGCCCGCCGCCGCCGCGGACGACCCCCGTCCCTCTCGAGGAGCGGGCGCGCCCCGAGGAGCAGACACCGGTCACCCAGGGGGCCCTCGCGGTGGCACTGGCCGAGCGTCTGGGGCTCGCGACTCGCCCGACGCCGCTTCAGGGCGCGATCGCGCTGCTGGAACGGGGCATCTCGCCCCCCGCGGGGTGGATGCTCGAAGACGCAATCGATCCCCGATGGATGGCGGACGTCGGCCATGTGGTGCTGGCTGCGAGCGCCTCGGGGCAAATCCTGTACCCCCCCGAGGCGGCGGGACGGATCCTCGAGTCCGTGGCGGCAGACGCGGGCATCGCGGTGGTGACCTTGGTGCCCCCTCCGCCTCCGCCGCAGCCCCCGGCGATCGAGATCCAGCCGACCGCGATCATCGTCGAGACGGTTTTTGTCCCGAGCTTTCACCCACACCACGGCCCCCTCGTTCACCACCCCCATTTCCACACACGGGCCTTCGGACGATTTTCGAAAGACCGTTCCTCTGGTCCCGCGCGACTCCATGGCCCGAGCGTTCCGCACGGAGAGGCGGCGAGCGGAAAGGGCGTGGCGGTTCAGCCCACCGGCGGCCGCAGCGTTCACAGTGGGCGAGGCCAGCGGTCGATCGGCGGCCGATGCGCCTCCGGCATCATGGGCCGTTCCGTACAGATCTGCCCGTAATTGTGCGGACAAGATGTTAAGGGGGGAGCGATGCGTCGATGGTATCTCCCCGACGCCGTGACCATTCAATGACATCCGGTCGCCGAGTGACGTCTTTTCACGAGGGAACAGCGCTGGCCCCTGAGTCTTCGAGAGGAGGCATGGTATGGCGAGACTGAGAGAGCGGTGGATCACCCTGGTGGCGGTGGCGGCCCTTCTGGCCGCGGCCGGGCCGGTCCGGGGAGAGGAGCGGCCGGCCGAGGAAACCGGCAAACCGCAGGAGCCGGTGACCCATTCGACGAGCTCGGGGCAGGCTCCTTCGACGAGCTCAGGGCAGACCCCGGTCGAACCGCCGGCTCAGCAGACGGGCGCACCCGAGGCGACTGTCCCGACTCCGGGGCAGGTACTGGTCCTGTCGCTCCAGGAGAGCATTCTGCTGGGGCTCAAGAATAACCTCGATATCGCCATCGAGGGGTTCAACCCCAAGATCCGAGACGCCGACGTCACCGCCGCGAAGGCCGTCTTTGACCCGACCGCGTTCGCCGAGATCTTCTATTCCACGACCAAGCTCCAGAACCGGTCGGGCCTGTCCACGAATGCGGTCAGCAAAAACAAGGACATCAACGCCGCAGTGGGGATCCGCCAGCAGCTCCCGACGGGCGCCGACTACGAGGTCCGGTACGGCACCAACCGGAACGATACCAACACCAGTTTTCTGCAGGTGCTGAATCCGGCCTACACCAACGACCTGACCCTGACGCTCTCGCAGCCCCTGCTGAAGAACTTCGGCGTGGACGTCAACCGTACCGCCATCAAGATCGCCCAGAACGAGC
>DASRUH010000084.1:0-5442 GCA_035655535.1 Methylomirabilis sp. (SeqCode) | reverse complement strand
CAGCCCCTGTTGAAGAACTTCGGGGTGGACGTCAACCGCACCGCCATCAAGATTGCCCAGAACGACCGTGAGATCTCCGGGGACCGGCTGCGGGCGCGGGTCATGGATGTCGTCACGCAGGTCCAGACCCAGTACTGGGATCTGGTCTTTTCCCTGGAGGATCTTAAGGTCGCACAGCGCTCCCTCGGCCTGGCCAAGGAGCTGTCCCAATTGAACCGGGCTCGGGTCCGGGCGGGCGTGGCGGCGCCAGTCGAGGTCATCCAGGCCGAGACGGATGTCGCGGCGAGAGAAGCCGGAGTCACCCTGGCAGTGAAACAGCTGCGGGATGCCGAGGATCGTCTCAAGGTCACGTTGAACATCCCCGCCCAGGGGGACTGGGGCGGGCCCATCCTTCCGGCGGACCCGGCCCGGTTCGACCCGGTGAGCGTGGATCTTCCGGGGGGGATCGCCGACGCCCTCCAGAATCGGCCCGAGTACCGGGCGGCGAAGGTAGACCTCGCGAGCCGCGAGCTCAACCTCCGGTTTACGCGCAATCAACTCCTCCCCGATCTTTCCCTCGAGGGGAGGGTGGGGACCAATGGGCTCGGAGGAAACTTCGGGAAGGCGAACGAGGAGCTGAGTTCTGGAGACTTCTACGAGGCGAGGGCCGGCCTGGTCTTCACGGTCCCCCTGGGGAATCGGGCGGCCCGGGCCGAATTCCTCAAGGCCCAGCTTGGGCGGGATCAGGCCCAGGTCTCGCTCCGGGGTCTGGAACTCAACATCACCGCCGAGGTGAGGGAGGCCGTGAGGAGGATCGAAAGGGACGCCAAGCTCGTGGACCAGACCAGGGCTGCCCGGGTGCTGGCCGAGGAACAGCTCCGGATCGAAACGAAACGGCTGGAAGCGGGGGTCTCCACCACCTTTGAGGTCCTCCGGTTCCAGCGTGAGCTGGCGGTAACCCAGTCGGCAGAGGTCGGATCCCTGACCAACTATAATAAATCCATAGCCGCCCTCGATCGGGCGCGAGGCGCGGTGCTGGAGAAGTACGGGATGCAGATGTAGGATGGGCTGGCTGTGCGGCCACAGTGACGACCTTGACACCCTCCGTCGACTGTGACAGGCTCACTCGGACGGAGGGAGGATGCGAGGGGCCCCCAAGATCCCACCCACGCCGATGCCGGTTTCCCCGCCGGTCGAGGCCATCCTCGATGGACTCAATACGAACCAGGTGCGGGCGGTCACCGCCCAGGAGGGTCCCCTCCTCATCGTAGCCGGCGCGGGGACCGGAAAGACGACAGTCCTCACCCGCCGCATCGCCTATCTGATCGCGGCCAAGCGGGCCCGGCCGAGCGAGATCCTCGCCCTCACCTTCACGGACAAGGCGGCGGGTGAGCTGGAGGAGCGGGTCGATCTCCTGGTCCCGTACGGCTACGCGGAGGTGTGGATCAGCACCTTTCACGCCTTCGGCGATCGCGTCCTTCGCGAACAGGCGCTCGCGCTCGGTCTCGACTCCGACTTCACGGTCCTCACCCGCCCCGAGCAGGCGGTCTTTTTTCGGGAACGCCTCTTCGAATTTCCCCTTGCGTACTATCGTCCCCTGGGAGACCCGACCAGATATATCGATGGGATCCTCACCCTCATCAGCCGGGCCAAGGATGAGGAGGTGAGTACGGCGGAGTACCTTGAGCTTGCCGAAAGCCTCGCCGAGCGGGCACGCGCGCACCCGGAGGATGGACGCCTGCAGGAAGAGGCCCGGCGCCAGCGGGAAATCGCCCTGACGTACCTGAAGTACCAGGAGCTGATGGCCCGAGAGGGGCGGGTGGACTTCGGGGATCAGGTCGTCCTGGCCCTCAGGCTCTTTCGAGAGCATCCCGCGATCCTCGCCGAGGTCCGGAGTCGATTCCGCTACATTCTCGTGGACGAATTTCAGGACACCAACTATGCCCAGTGGGAGCTGTTGAAGGCGCTCGCCCGTCCAGAGGGAAATCTCACCGTGGTGGCGGATGACGATCAGTCGATCTATAAATTCCGAGGAGCGGCGGTGGGCAATCTCTTAAGCTTCACCGAGGCCTATCCCCAGGCGGCCGTGGTGGTGCTCAACGACAATTACCGCTCGGGCCAGGCGATCCTCGATGCCGCGTACCGTCTCATCCGCCACAATGACCCTGAACGCCTGGAGGTGCGGCGGGGGGTGGACAAACATCTTTGCGCCCTTCGCGGGGAGGGGCGTCCGGTGGAGCACCGCCATTACGACACGGCAGGGAGCGAGGCGGACGGGGTCACCGAACTGATCGAGGCCAAGGCGCGTTCCGGGAGGTACCGGTATCGGGACATGGCCATTCTGGTTCGGACGAACCGCGACGCCGATCCCTTCCTGCGAGCCCTGAATATGAAGGGGGTGCCGTGGCGCTTCTCGGGCGCGCATGGTCTCTACGCCCGGGAGGAGATCCGTCTTCTGATGGCGTTCCTCCGGGTGGTGGCGGATCCGGAGGAGAACCAGTCCCTCTACCATCTGGCGGCGAGCGATCCGTATCGCGTGCCCGCGCTGGATCTGGCGCGGTGTAGCGCCGCGGCCCGCCGGATGAATCGCAGCCTCTTCTGGGTCTTCACGAATGTCGAAGGGGCGGGACTCCATGACCTCTCGGGTGAAGGACTGGCGACCATCCAGAAGCTCCTCGGGGATCTCGAGGAGTATGTTCGGAGGGCCCAGCGGCTCCGCACCGGCGAGGTCCTCTACCATTTCCTGATGGAGAGCGGGGTGCTGAAGCGGCTCATGGCGGCACAGGATGTCGCGAGCCAGATCCAGGTGCAGAACATCGCCCGCTTCTTCGAAAAGGTCAAGCGGTTCGGCGACGTCGCGCGGCTCGATCGGGTGACGCAATTCGCCGAGTACCAGGAGAAGCTCCTCGAGGCCGGGGAGGACCCGCCGGTGGCCGAGGCGGATGTGGACACGGATGCGGTCAGTGTTCTCACGGTCCACAGGGCCAAGGGGTTGGAGTTTCCCGTGGTCTTCCTGGTCGCGCTCACGGCTGATCGGTTCCCGAACCGGGGGAGACGCGATCCCATCGAGCTGCCGGCAGCGCTCATCAAGGATCGGATCCCCGAAGGGGATGTGCGCCTGCAGGAGGAGCGGCGGCTCTTCTATGTGGGCATGACGCGGGCCAAGGACGAGCTGCATCTCACCTCGCACCGGGACGCCGGGACCGGGCGGCCGAAGAAGGTGAGCCCCTTCGTCCTCGAGGCGCTGGATCAGCCGACGCCGGCGGAGGCCGCCTTCCGGGCCTCGCCGGATGAGGTGATCGCGCGCTTCGCCCCCCCGGTGGGGGAGGGGTCGGGTGTGATCGAGCCCATGGCCCCTGAGGCGATCCTGACCCTGAGCACCCTCAGCGTGGACGACTACCGGACCTGCCCCCTCAAGTACAAGTACGCGCAGGTCCTCCGGGTGCCCATTCGCGAGCACCACACCGTGATCTATGGCAAGGCCCTCCATGACGCGGTCCAGGCCTATTTCCGCGGGAAGATGCGGGGGCAGCAAATGACGCTCGAGGCGCTCTGGGCGGTCTTTGAGGGCTCCTGGGTCAGTCGCGGTTTTCTCTCCCGCGACCATGAGGAGCAGCGTCTTGAGGCGGGCCGACAGACCCTCAGGCGATTTTTCGACCGGGAGGAGGCCACCGGGACGATTCCCACCTTCATCGAGAAGGAGTTGGGCTTTACCTTGGGGCGGGACCGGGTCATCGGGCGCTGGGACCGGGTCGATGTGCGGGGAGATGAGGCGGTCATCATTGATTATAAGTCGTCCGATGTCCGCGAGCCCAAGGAGGCGAAGCGCCGGGCGCGCGAAAGCCTGCAACTCCAGATCTACGCCCTGGCCTACCGGCAGATGTTGGGGCAGATCCCGACCCGGGTGGAACTGCATTTCCTCGAGTCGGGGCTGATCGGCGTCGCCGAGAAGAACGCGGAGGCGATCGATGAGACGGCAGGCGTCATCAAGGAGGTCGCGGCGGGGATCCGGGCCCGGGACTTCACCGCCAGGCCGAGCTACATGGCCTGCGGCTACTGTGCCTTCCGCGAGATTTGTCCGAGCGCCTGGGGGACTGACTCCAGTTGAGGGTTCATGGTGGATGGTTCAGGGTTCATGGCAGGAATAACTAGTTGCAATCCGCGGACCCTGCACTCTCACTATGAACCATGAACGACTCGACGACTCGACTGAGGCCTCGACGGTGAGCTCGGCCGAACCGCTCGCCGAAGTCTCTGAACCATGAACCATGAACTCTGAACGAGGTCTCCTTGCGGATTGGGATTGACATCGACGATGTGATGACCCATTCCCTGCCCGAGTTCCTCGATGCCTTCAACCGGCGGTTTGGGCTAAAGGTGCCGGTGACCGAGGCGCGATGGGAGATCTTCCGGCGCCACCCCGAGATCCCTGCCGACGCAATCGCAGCCTTCTTCGAGGAGCTCTATCGGGCCGACTTCCTGGGTTCCCGTCCCCTCCTGCCCGGCGCCAGGGAGGGGATCGAAGAGCTCCATCGGGTGGGTCATCGCCTCTTCATCATCACCGGGCGGCCCAGGCGGGATCGGGCCATCACCGAGCGGTGGATGGAGGAGCGGGGGCTCTCCCGGTTCTTTGAAGCGATCGAGGACCGGGACGGGCTCGACGCACCGCTCCATAAGCGCCGCGCCGCCACGCGGCTGCGGCTCGATGTGTTGCTCGAGGATGAGTATGAGGTCGCGGTCGCGGCGGCAGCGGTCTGCGATCGTGTCCTGCTCTATGACCAACCGTGGAATCAGGGCCCCCTGCCGGGTCGAATCCTGCGCATCCATTCATGGTCTCACGTCCTTCCCTCTCTTGCTCCCCAGATCAGCCCCCACGACCACGTACGCTGAGACCCCCCCGACCAGTTCGAGGTCCGAAGTCCGACGGACAGCACCTTTGGCCCCTCGCTCCAGGCGCCATATGAGCCCAGCCGAGGAAGGGCGGTGCCGCTCGTCGGCCGAATATTCCACTGGTCAACAAGTCGTGAAAAGAGGTGTTCCGCATGAATCCCCTTGCCAAGGCAACAGGACGGCCACCCCCACCTGCGCTTCGCTCCGGCGGCGGGACCCCGGCCGGCCGCAAACCAGATTCGGCCTTCCTCGCGCATCCATCCCTCCCTCGCCTGGGCGCCTATTCTGCGGTTTGTTTAACGTACGCAGCACGTGCAGGCCCTGAGCGACATTGCCGGGAGCGGCGGGGACCCTCGGCAGGCGGCGGCCTGGGAAACCGAGGCGCGATCCGTGCGCACTTCCTTGCACGGAGCGTGAACACGGAGGGACCCAGGCCGTAAGCCGCCGAACAGGGTCGCCGCGAGAGCCCCGGAGCGAGGGGCCGAGGGTGCTGGTGCTGTTTCGCCAACGATGCGAAGGCCTTTCCCCGAGCCGTGCCATTCACCTGATCGTGTCGCCCGGCTGCATCTCGAT
>DASRUH010000083.1:0-12471 GCA_035655535.1 Methylomirabilis sp. (SeqCode) | reverse complement strand
CGTGGTAGGTGCGGCCGGCGCGGGCGAAAAAGCGGAGGGCGCCCGTGGTGTCCCCGAGGGCGCGTAGACTCATCCCCAGACCGACGTCGGCGTCCGCGCGGTCGGTCGGAGTGTGGAGCCGGATCGCAAGTGCCAGGGCGTCTTGATATCGGGCCCGCGCCTGAGCGAATCGGCCGAGGAGTCGCAAGCAGTGTCCTTGGGCGAGCCGACACGCCAGGAGCCCCGGCTCGTCACCCCGGCGCCGGAGGCGTTCCGCGGCCTCCCGATAGGAGTGGAGCGCTTCGGTGAACCTGCCGGAGGCACGCTGCTCCTCCCCCCGGGCAAAGTGGGCCTGTGCGGTATTGCGCTGCATGCTCGTTCCTCCCGTTACCTCTAGCATACAAAAATAATTCTTGACAAGGATGAACCGGCTCGCTAGCGTCAGGGCGCGTTTCGTGATGGGCTTGTGGTGGACGCGGAGACCGCACGGGCTTCATGAAAGGCTCGTGCGGTTTTTTTTGCGACCAGGCCCCGTCTCGAGATGGGACTGGCCCCGGGGATTTCCGGGGATCTTGATGCGAAAGGGGGGAGAAAGGAACGTGCGATACAAGGGCACCGTAAAGTGGTTCAACGACGCCAAGGGGTACGGATTCGTCGCGCGAACGGATGGTCCCGATGTTTTCGTCCACTACTCGGCGATCCAGGATAACGGATTCAAGAGCCTGAGCGAAGGACAAGAGGTCGAATTCGATATCGTGGATGGGCCGAAGGGCAAGCAGGCGGCGAACGTCGTCAAGCTGTAGCCGGTCGGATCCGGCTGTCGTCATGAGGGGCCCCGAAAGTGTTTCGGGGCCCCTCCTCTTTTTTTTGCAGTCGGCCCGCAGAACCCGAACGGCTCGGCCGAACGGCCGGATCACAGGTGCTCGGTGAATTCCGCGATCTCGGTGATCCGGACCTCCTCGACGAGGACCTCGGGGGCGTAAACGATCTCATCGGCGGCCCATCCGAAGGTCGCCTTTGGTCGCGCGCCCACCGCCGCAATGCCGTGCAGGATCCGGAGGATGTTATCGTTGATCCGGACGGTGTTGGGCTTGAGTGGCGCGGCAAGTTGGCCGTCCTGGATGAGGAAGGAATCGCCGATGACCGTGCAGGTGAAGTCGCCGGCGGCCAACCCGTTGATGGGATACGTGTACCAGATGCGGCCGATGTAGAGTCCGTCGCGCACCCGGCGGACGAGCTGCGGGGCACTCAGGGTTCGGCGCGCCTCGAGCACGAGGTTGGTGGCGACGATGCTGGGCGGGCGGTCGAAGTGACGGCCGCTCCCGCCCGCGCAGCGGAAACCATTCCGGGGGGCGAGCGCCTTTCGATGGCGGCGGGGATCGATGCCCAGCTTATCTTTCCCGCGGGGGTCCCGGAGCAGGCGGTCGGTCTCATAGGCGTTGCTCAAGAGGCCGACCAATGTCCCGTCTCGGATCAGGTCGGTGCGGCCGGTCGGCAGCCCTTCACAGCTGATTCCCTTGCTGGCTGCCAGGCCGGGGGCGGCGCCGTGATCGAACAGGGTGACCGCGGCCGACGCGACCGGCTTATGCATCCGGCCCTGGAAGGGAGAATGTCCGGCATAAAAGGTACTGGTGGTGAGCCCCGGGAGGACCAGGTGGGTGAGGAGGTCGGTCACGGCCTGCGGTCCGAGGATCACCCGGTACGTTCCCGAGCGCACGCGCCGGCCCGCGATGGCGGCAATCGCCGCCCGCGCCGCCTCCGCCCCCGGCTCCCCGGTGAGGTCTGCCCGGCGCCGCCCCGCCGCCCACGCGCTCCCCTTGGCGTCGAAACGTTCCACCATGGCGGTGAGAAAGGTGAGGCCTAGCGTCGATTCGTCGACCTGCACGGTGGGCAGGTGGGTCGACGCGACGGCGATCCGCTCCTGCAGGATCGAGACGTCACCGCTCAGGATCAGGCCGAGCGCAGCGAGGGGGGACCGGCGGCCGGCCATGGCGGCCAGGACCCGAGACCTCTGAAAGGTGCGGAGCGCCGCGCGGATCGCCCGCCATCCCGTCTGCACGAGATCGGCGTTGCTGAGCGCCATGAGCGCCGGATCGTGGTGGCGCCCGAGGCGGCGGGCCTCACCCGTGGGTTTGGGGAGCGCAACGAATTCCGGGTCCGCAACGGCCGCCTGGCGGGCCTTCGCGAGAGCCTGCTTCACCCCGTCCAGAGTAAGATCGCTCGCCTCACTCCCGAAGCCGATCCGAATCCCGTCGGCCGTTCGGAAGACCGCCCGGATGCCGAGGCCGTGTGCAACGGTCGACTTGGGCTCTTCTACCCCGTTGCAGGGGAAGTGCGAAGTGTAGTGGAGGCGGGTGAGGAGGTGGGTGGTGGAGGCGGCGAAGATTTCGGCCTCCCGCACGTCGCTCACGGACCGCAGGTATCGCAGGCCCTCGGCGACCGCGCGCACGAGGCGTCCCCGCGGGATCATCGGCTTCCTCCGGTGAGGCGTGCCGAGCCTCGGAGCGTCGGGCCGCCGTTTCCCACGCGCTTGGCCTGCATCGGCTGCCCCTTGCCACAGTTCGGGATGGGGAAGAGGCGGAAGTCTGTCCCCACGGCATCGATGGACATGAGGAAATCCTTGGAGTCCGCCATGATCCCGCCGTCCCGGTACAGCTCGGCCGGCTCCCCGTGGCGGATCGCATAGACCTTCCGGGCGGAGATGCGGAAGTTCTCGCGGGACTCGGCGATCGAGGGGATCTTGTGGCCGACCACGTAGTAGCCACGCTCGACCTCGCGCAGGATCTCTTCGGGACGGCGGTCGCCGGGGGCGATGACCGTATTCGACATGCGGATCAGCGGGACGAGAAACGGCTCCGAGGCCTTGGCGTGGCCGTTGGGCGGGGCCCCGAGAATCGCCGCCGTCTGGCGGCTGTTTGTGAATCCCCGAAAGACGCCCTGCTCGATGTGCACGACGCGCCTGGCCGGCGTTCCCTCGTCGTCATATCGGTAGTGCCCGTAGCCCGGCAGGGCAGGATCGGAGTAGGCGGTGACCAGGGGCGAGGCGATCCGGCGATCGATCTGATGGGTCGTGAGGTCGCGGAGGAGCCAGGAGCGACCCGCATAGGCGGTTTCCATCTTCAGCGCCCGGTCGAGTTCCGTGGGATGCCCGACGATCTCGTGGCACAGGAGGGCGTTGAAGTGCGGGTCGGTGACGACCACGACCGGGTCGGTGGTCGTCGGGCAGGGAGGGGCGGCACAGAGGGCGACCGTCTCCCGGGCCAATTCCAGGGCGAAAGTCGCCAGATCGGGAGCATGGATCGGGTCCTCGGCGATCCCGTGCAGGAGGACCTCGAATCCCCGTTGATGGCCGGTGCTCTCCCAGCTTTCCTGGACGACGCCGTGCGCCTCGGCCACCACGCTCACGCTCCCCTCGGTGAGGGCGCTCGACTGATCGATCAGAGTCCCCTCGGTGCTGGCGAAGACCTGTCGTCTCAGTTGCGTGAGGACGGCCACGTGGTTATACCGAATGGCACGGGTCAGGCCGGCGACCGCTCGGGAGACCTCGGTCCCGTAGCGGATGATCTGAGCAAGGGGGACCGATCGCGGGTCGATCGTCCATCGGGCCGCGACGATCTCTTGCCGGATCTCGATGGGGGCCAATGCGGTGCTCGCCAGGGACTTCCCGAGGCCGGCGATCTGCCGTCGCAGGGCGCGCTTCTCCGCGGCGTTGGCGGCGGCCCGCTCGGCGGCGTGGCTGAGCCCTGCGCGCACTATTTCCGGGAGCGTGCTCAGCTCCGATGGCCCGAGGAGTCGCCCGTAGTAGCCGGGGGCGACGACCTTCCCGCCGGCCAGGACGCGGATGCCGAGGCCCATCGTGGCATCCCGGGTCCCCTGCTTGCTCTGGCCGTTCTCGGCCGTCGCGTGCTGCGCCTCGCGAACCTCTAGCCGGCAGTCGGCGTACACCAGGCCGCGGAAGCGCCGGCGGGCGCGGCGAAGCTCCCCCACGATGTCGGGGATGACGGGGTCAAGGGAGGCGATCGTCGCCGCACCGGTCACGGATTTTCCTCTCCCGGCCCCGCCACGCGTCTGGTCATTCGCCGGATCATTGCTCCTCTCAGTGAGGGTCGCCGCCTCGTGGGGTCCTACGATAGCGTGGGGGGCTGCCGTTGTCAAAGACGGAGGGTGCAGTCCGTGCGGCGCGGGCGGCCCTGACTCAGTCGCTGCTGTCGTCGGCGCGAACCGGGACGAGGCCGTCCTGCTCGATGAACGGCTTGAATTTCTTGTAGAGGTCGAGGAGCTTGGCCTTGTAGTACTCGACGTTCTCGTCGGGCCGGTCGGGGTCCCACTGCGACGCCAGCTTGGCGGCCTCGTGCACCTTGACCTTTGTCCCCTGCCCCGAGACGTAATACGAGATCTGGTCGCCCGGCTGATACGGCCGCGCCGACTTGAGCGCGAGCTCGTACGGGGCGGCGGGGTTGCGTTTCTTGGCCTTGACCTTCTGCAGGTAGGTGTCCAGCGTCTCCTGGAGGGTCTCGGTCTTCATGAACATCTGGACGGGAAAGCGGTGGCCGTCGAAAGTCTTCAGATAGCGGTCGGTGAGCTCCGGGATCTTCTCCCGCTGCCCCGTGAGGAGAAGCAGCAGCATCTCCTCCATCCACTGTCGCTGGAACAGCTCGAGGCCGCGCGACCGGAGGCCGGACCCTTTGATGATCAGCTTTCCCTGCGCGTCGAGCAGCGCATAATTCTTCATCTTATAGCTGAACATGGACCGGTACCGGCCGGCGAGTTCGAGGCGGATCTGCGCCGGCAGCGTGGCCGCGAGCGCCTCGAGCATGTCGTGCTCGGCGGCCGGCCCCATGCCCTCGGGCAGGGTGAAGTAGAGGCCATCGGTGTCCACCTCGATGATCCGGCACCCGCGCTCCTCCAACCAATCCACGATCTGTCGAATGAGCTCCCGGCCGATGCGGGTGACATTATTGGCCTGGGCGTAATCGTTGAAATGTCCCATATCGAAGCCCAGGTAGCCGTAAAAGGAGTTGATGAGGATCTTGAAGGTGGACTGGAGGGCCTCGAAGGTGACCCGGTCCTCCTCCTTCGTCGCGTCCCGGGCGCGCCGCTTGGCGTCGAGGCGGAACGTGCGGAGGTCGTGCAGCAGTTGCGGAAAGATGCCCAGGGTGTCCTTCGCCGGGAAACACCGGTAGTGCAGCATGATGGAGGGGTAGAGCGAGGTCACATCGCAGTGGAGGATGTGAGAGGCCACGCCCCGGTAGCGGATGTCGGTGTATCCGCCGAGGACCTCGGTCCCGGCGGAGCAGGCCGGGATCGCCTGCCGCTGGCGCAGGTACTCGCGGATGAGCAGGGCGTCGATCTTCGTCGCGTTGCCTCTCAGGATGACATTCTGGTAGCTGAAGGGGAAGATCTGCGCTTGGACGAAATAGCTCGGCGACAGGAGCGCGGCGATGGCCCGGGTCTCCCGGACGTCGTCGAGGGCGTACTGCATCAGCCGCTCCGGGTCGTGATCGAAGTGCCAGCTGATCCGTTCAGGCGGGATGACCGTCCGGTCCTCGGCCGCCAGGTCGAAGTGCCGGGCGACGTCCTTGAGGCCGTAGCTCTCGAGGTCGCGCGCGCCGACGTCGTAGTGTTGGGCCAGGATCCAGGTATCAACGATGTGGCGGCCGCAGAGTTCGTACTTCCGGTACGTGATGGTCCGTTCGGCGATCTGCATCCGGGAGGGATGGCCGCTGAGGGGACTGCCGTCGCGCCCGAGCGGGAGCGCGACGCCGTGGCGGGTGGCCCGGGCCTCGATGTATTCCAAGTCGAACCGGAAGAGGTTGTGCCCCTCGAGGACGTCGGGATCCCGCTCGCGGATGCAGCGGACCATTGCGCGGAGGAGATCCGCCTCGGTCATTGCCGCGCCCGAGAGGACCGTCTCCCACCCGGTGGAGTCGCTCAGGGCGATGGCGATGATCCGGTCCTCCGCGCGGGCCGGATTCGGAAATTCGAACCCGGCGCTGCAGTAGACTTCGATGTCGATCTGCAGGCGCTTCAGCTCCTGAAAGTGCATCCCGAGAAAGTGGGTCTGCCCGGAGAGGAGGAGGAATTGCTGGATGGGGTCGCTGAGATAGAAGTACGGAGCGTCCGGCGCGGTCGGGGTCTTGCCCGAGACCCGCTGGAGGTATTCCCGAAGCGTGGTGAGGTCCGGCAACGCCGGAACGCGGACGAGGTAGCGGAAAAAACCGTCGCCCCGGAGGGCCTCGATCTCCGCCGTGCCGGGGAAGTTGCGTAACAGACCCGTGTCGGCGACGAGCAGGAACGGCGTGAAGGGGGAGAGGGCGGAGGTGACCCGACCGTCTTTGTCGTTCGCGAAGACCCGGACCTGGTTCGGCCCCTCCACCTCGAAGGCGATCAGGCGAGGGGTCGCAGCGTGGCCGTAGAGGACGGTGTTGGTGTCGACGGTCAACTCGAGAGACTCACCCGAAGCGATGACGGCGGCAGATTCTTCGATGCCGCCGAGCGAAATTATAGCAGGCCCTCGGAGCCTCCTCCAAGCGAAAAGGGCTCGGGCTTCCCCGTTGACAGGGGGTTGCTCTTTCGCTAGCCTCGACGCTGCCTCGCGCTCTGCGTGGGGGGAGAATGCATGCGTGCTCGGACGGGGGGTCCCTCCGCGGTGGGGCGCGCGGGGGCGGCATTGCCGGTTCCGGGCCCGGGGAGAGCAAACCGTGGCGGCGCACCGCAGCGGGTCTGATCGGCGACGCTATCCCCGATTCGTCATCGGGGGGCGGGCCAAGGGCCGCGTCACGTCGGTGTACGAGGCGTCGCTGCTGGACATCAGTCTGGGGGGGGTGCTGATCGAACACGCCCAGATCGTCCGCCCCGGGACCCTGTCGTATCTGATCCTCAGGCTGAAGGGGCGCGAGATGAGTCTCCGGTGCCGGGTGATCCGGTCGACCGTGCATCGGCTCGAGGCGGGATCGGACGGCGAGCGGCTCCTGATTTACCAGACCGGGTTGGAATTCGTCGACTTTTCGGGAGAGACGCAGCAGTTGCTCAGCGATTACATCGCCTCGACCACGGAGACCCTCTAGCCGCCTGTGATCGGTCCGTAGGCGTCCCGCAAAGGCCGCCGGCCGACGCCGAGCGGGGGCCGACGTCCTGGCGAGTGCCGGCTGGTGAGCGCGGCGGAGGGACGGTATGCTCGGATCGGACATCGAGGGCTACCTGCGTCGCTTCATTCCGGACCGCGACGCCGTTCTCGAGGAGATGGAGCGGCGTGCCGAGGCGCGTCACTTCCCGATCGTCGGGCCCATCGTGGGCCGCATCCTGGCGCAGCTGAGCCGCCTCATCGGGGCGCGCCGCGTCCTCGAGATGGGCGCGGGCTTCGGCTATTCCGCCTACTGGGTGGCCCGGGCGCTTCCCGCCGACGGCCGTCTGGTCGCCATCGAGCGCTCCGCCGAGAATGTCGAGTTGGCGAGGGAGTGGTTCGACCGAACCGGGCTCCTCGCCAAGGTGGAGTTCATCATCGGCGACGCCTTGCAGGTGGCTCCGACGCTCGCCGGTCCCTTCGATCTGATCTTTGTGGATGTGGACAAAGAGCAATACCCGGCCTCTCTCTCCCTGACCCTGCCCCGCCTCCGGCCGGGCGGGCTGCTCATTACCGACAACATCTGGTGGCGAGGACGGGTCGTGGTCCCCGATCCTCCCGAGGCGAGCACCCGGGGTATTCAGGAGTACACGCGACGCCTCTACGAGGCGCCCGATCTCTATACCACCATCCTGCCGGTCCGGGATGGGATCGCGGTGAGCCTCAAGCTCCACTGACTCTTTGGTGGTTGGTGTCTGGTGGCTGGTGATTGGTGGATTAATCGAGAACCCTGAAACCCTGAAACCCTGAAACCCTGAAACCCTAATGCACATTCCCCTATTTCCGTTGCCCAACGTCGTCTTCCTTCCCCACACCCTCTTGCCGCTCCACATCTTTGAGCCGCGATACCGGGAGATGCTGGCCGACTGTCTCGCGGGCGATCGGCGGCTGGCGGTGGTCCTCTTGCGCCCGGGGTGGGAGGCGGAGTACTACGGCCGCCCGGCGGTGTATTCTGTGGCAGGGGCCGGAGAGATCGTGGCGTCGGAGAGGCTCCCCGACGGGCGCTCCAATATCCTGCTCAAGGGGCTTGGCAGAATTCGCATCGACAGCGAGGTGCCCTCACCCAAGCCGTATCGCATCGGCGTGGCCTCGTGGCTTGACGAGGTCTATCCGTCCGGAGGCGAGGACGAGCTCGAGTCCCAGGTGGACCATCTGCGCCGTCTCTGCGGCGACCTGGTGGGTGCATTGCCCGAACCGGTTCCCGCGCTTCTCGAGATCTTGACCCAGCGGGATTCGCCTGGCGTGTGTGTGGATCGGGTGAGCAGCCTGGTGGTGCCAGAGCCGGAAGAGCGGCAGCGTCTGCTCGAGCTTAACCATGTTCAGCAGCGGATTGCGGAAGTGATCGCGGTCCTTGAGGCGCTCGTTGGGCGGATCACACAGGGCAGCCTTCGGGCGCGCGCCCGCTGGAACTGACCCTGCACGCCGGGCGAGGAGTCGAGGCTGACGTCTCTGCACGGGACAGCGAGGTCACGGCGGCGATGGAGACGGGGACGCTGCGGCTAACGACGACGGGATATGGGGGGCAGCGGGTGCCCTATGAGGTGCCGTTCATCGCCTTTCCGACCACGTCCGGCAGGCTCATCGTCCAGGCGCCCGGGACGTCGGAGGTGAAGGAGGGTGCCGAGAATCGCTACGTGCGCCTTGGTGATTTGCTGCAGGCCCGCGGCATCGCGACACTGGTGAGCTTCAACCCACCCCGACCAGACGCCCAGTTCAAGTACCCAAACGAGCCCTACTCTTACCGGGATGCGAGCTGGAACCGCATCTATGTCGAAAGTATGGCCTACGTGGTGGAGCACTGTCTGAAGAGTGCGGCGCAGCTTTGTGGTGCCACGGAGCCTGAGGTATACCTGGCCGGATTCTCCTCCGGGGGTTCCGTGGCAGGTGCAGTGGCACCGTTCTTCCCGGCGATCACAAAGATCCTTCTGGTCTCGGCCTATGACAGCGTGGACCGCTTCTTCTTGGCCGGCCTGCGGCGCTACACAGGGGAGGTCTACGTGGCATACGGAGAGGAGGACGCCCCGGCGGCGGTCCTTGCCATGATGATTCCGGCGCTGGCCCGCAGCGCCAGCGCGGTCCAGGCGCGGGCCGTGCCCGGCTGCGGGCATAGCTTCTCAGGGGAGACGAACGGCAGAGTTCTCAGCAAGGCGTACCTGTGGGCCTTCGCCGGGGATGACAGCTTTCCGTCGCCGGACGGCGGCGTCCCCCTCTACGAGTAACGGTCCGGAGACCGTCCCGTCTCTCGCCCCGTGCGCAGGGAATCCACGGGGAGAAGACGGCGGAAAAGCTTGATGTGTCCCGCGTGGTCCCCGAGCATCGGAAATTGATTGCACAAAGGCGCCCGCTTCGTCGTATCATATCGGGGGCGCAGCGCCGCTGCGGCACACCGGTGGACGGGTAACGCGATCGCATGGGAGGACGGGGGGATGACACGGGGGAGCGAGTACGGGATCACGGTGTTGCGGGTTACCCTGGGGGCCGTCTTTGTCCTGCACGGCTATGCTGCCTTCTTCGTCTTTACCCCTGCGGGACTCACGGCCTTCAACGCCTCCAAGGGCATACCCTTGCCCGCGATCACGGCCTGGTTTATCATCGGCGGACATTTTGCGGGGGGGGCGATGCTCCTCCTGGGGTTTCTCACCCGCGTCGGCGCCCTGCTCCACGTCGCGATCATGGGGGGCGCGGTCTATTTCGTCCACCTCACCCAGGGATTTTTCCTGCACGGCATCATCGTAGACGCGGCGGCCGGAAAGGCGATCGTGGGCGGATTCGAGTACGCCTTAGTGCTTCTCCTGGCCTCGCTCGCCGTGCTCCTCACCGGCAGCGGACCGGTCGCCGTGGACAGCTGGCGGCGTTGAGAACGCTCTTCATGTTAGATGAGCGTCCGGCGGTCGTCCCTCAGTCCTGTGTGGCTCTCCTCCTGATCCTCTCTCCCGGTGCGGCATTGGCTGCCGGCAGCGCCAACCCTGAATCCCTCGGGCACTCCCTGTCCCTTGCCTGGGTGCTTCCCTTTATCCTGATGCTCCTGGCCATTGCGATTCTCCCCCTCTGGAGGCGTCACTGGTGGGAGAGGAATCTGAACAAGCTCTGGGTCTCCGTGATGCTCGGGGCTCCCGTGTTCATGTACTACATCCAGTGGAGCCCCCACTCGCTCCTGGAGACCGGGAGTGAGTTCGTCTCGTTTATTATTCTCCTCGCCTCCCTGTACGTGGTGTCCGGGGGAATCCTCCTTACCGGAGACTTGCGGGCCACTCCGCAGACAAACACGGCGTTCCTGGCCGTAGGGACGATACTCGCCTCCCTGATCGGCACAACGGGGGCGTCTATGCTTCTCATCCGCCCCCTGCTGAATACGAACCGGGAACGCCTTCACAAGTCCCACACGGTCGTCTTTTTCATCTTCCTGGTATCGAATATTGGTGGGTCCCTCACCCCCCTAGGTGACCCCCCGTTGTTCATGGGGTATCTCGAGGGGGTCCCCTTCCAGTGGACCTTCCGCCTGGCTCGAGAATGGCTTTCCGTATCCGCCTTCCTCCTGCTGCTCTACTTCATCTGGGATACCGTCACATTCAGCCGGGAACCCATTGCAGCCCTGGAGCGTGACAAGCTACTGGTCAGCCCCCTGCGCTTGACAGGCGAATATAACTTTCTGCTCCTGTTGATCATCATCCTGTCTGTGGCTTTTCTGAAAGGACCTGCCCGCGAGGCGGTTATGGTCGCTGTGATGGCTTTCTCGCTGGGGATCACTCCGGGCGACCTCCGCAAGGCGAACGAATTTACCTACTACCCGATCATCGAGGTGGCGGTTCTGTTCTTCGGGATCTTTCTCACGATGATCCCAGCCCTGGACATTCTCCGCTTCCGGGGAAACGAACTGGGGATCCGGGATCCCTGGCAATTCTTCTGGGCCACCGGGACCCTTTCTTCTTTCTTGGACAATACCCCCACCTACCTGGTATTCCTCAATCTGGCCCGGAGCCTTTCCCTGCCGAACGAGGTGGCCGGCGTGAGTCACGCCGTGCTGAAAGGCATAAGCCTGGGGGCCGTCTTCATGGGCGCCAACACATACATCGGCAATGCCCCCAACTTTATGGTCAAGTCCGTGGCCGAGGAACGAGGGGTGGCAATGCCAAGCTTCTTCGGCTACATGGTCTATAGTGTCGGCATCCTCATCCCGGTGTTCATTGGAATGACATTGCTCTTCTTCTAGCAGGCTCCCTCACCAGGCCCTCTCCTTCAGGGAATTGTGAAAACCCCTCTTTCGGCGTGATTTCTACGAGTCTGCGCAATATTCCATCAAAACAACACTGTAAAATCATCATTTTACACTAGATGGCCATTTTTTAATGCACAGCGCAAAAAAGCTTGACAGGAATAATGCGGCGCGTTATATTAGGTAGCGAATGGTCAAGACACCTCCCGGATGGGCCGGGGGAGCGAATGGCCGGAACGGTAAGGAGGAGGACGATGCAACAGTGGACGGCAAGTGAGGCGCAGGCGAAGGCGAACGAGATCCTGAACCAGAACGTCGATCGCGGACTTGAGGCGCTGACGCTGGCGGGCGAGGTCCATCGGGACCTGTCGGGCCGAACGGTGGATGTGAGCGCCTCCATCGCGCGGGAGAGCGTGCAGTTTCTCGGCGAGGTGCAGGCCGCATTTCGGCAGGCTCTCGAGGAGGCCCGGGAGATCTGGAACCGGCAGTACACGCTCGTGCAGGAGTTGCCGCGCGACCCGATGGCCGTGACGCAGAAGGCGATCGCGCTCTCGGTGGAGGGCGGAGAACGGGCTGTCCGTTTGGGGGACGCCCAGCGCGAAGCGATCAGCCGCTTCAGCGGTAATGTCCAGGGTCTGGTGGATCGAGCCGGGAGGGAGACCCAGGAGAGTCTCGCGAAGTACGCGGACAAGGTCCTGAAGATCTACGGTCTCAAGAACTGAGGCCATTGGATGCCACAGAAGGCCCCGTCGGTACGACGGGGCCTTCTGTGCTGTGGGACAAAGAGGTTGACAACCCATGGGAAAACCGGTAAAGTCCGCCGCCGTGCCGCACCGCACGGGGAAGGAGGCCACTGGGATGTCGAATCCAGGGAGACCGGTCGACGCGGCTCGCGAGTCGGTGCCCACATCCGCGCAGCCGGTCGCGCTGGGCGTTACCCTGGGTGACCGCGTCGAGGTCTCGAAGCGGATCACCGACGTCGAGATCCAGGCCTTCGCCGATCTCTCCGAGGATGATAACCCGCTCCACATGGATGATGTCTTTGCCCAACAGACCCGCTTTCGGGGCCGCATTGGACAGGGGATTCTGACGGCCTGTGTGATCTCGACCGCGCTCACGCGGCTCACGCGCGGCCTCTTTGTCTACGTCTCTCAGG
>DASRUH010000082.1:0-5986 GCA_035655535.1 Methylomirabilis sp. (SeqCode) | reverse complement strand
GGCCAACAGCACCTCGACCCGTCCGCCTTCCAGAACGGTGGCAGCCCGCGTGACGATGCTGCGATCGGGCAGCTGCCGGCACACGCTGTAGCCCCGGCCCAGGATCGCCAGCGGGCTGAGCGTATCGAGCTTCGCCGCGACGGTCCGGAGATCGCCCCGCCACAGCGCGAGACGATGGGCCATGTGCGACTGCAGTGCCGTCCCGGCCTCCCGCAACCGCTCCCGTTGCCGCCTGACCCCTTCCAGGGGACTGAGCATTTTCAGGTGCCGTGCGAGACTCTGGAGCCGCTCACCGTTCCGCTCGGCTCGCTGCTGAATGGTACTCCCCAGGCGATTCAGCAGATCGTCCACCCGCTGCATGAGCTCGGCCTTGCGCGAAACGACGAGCTCGGCCGCCGCGGAGGGCGTCGGGGCCCGGACATCGGCGACGAAATCGGCAATGGTGAAATCCGTCTCGTGACCTACGGCGGAGATGACCGGGGTCTCCGAAACGAAGATGGCGCGGGCCACGATTTCCTCGTTGAACGCCCAGAGGTCCTCGATGGAGCCGCCGCCGCGGGCCAGGACAATCACATCGAGATCTCCCCGCTTGTTCAGGAGCTCGAGCCCTTCGACGATTTCGCGGCCGGCGCCCTCCCCCTGGACTCGGACGGGGAAGATGAGGATTTCGAGGTTGGCGAAGCGTCGGTGAAGAATCTGCAGGATGTCCCGGATCGCCGCGCCGCTCGGCGAGGTCACGAGCCCGATCTTCCGTGGAAGGAGCGGAATGGAGCGCTTGCGGGCGGGGTCAAAAAGTCCCTCGGCCTCGAGACGAGCCTTGAGCTGCTCAAAGGCGAGCTGCAGCGCGCCGAGCCCTTTGGGTTCCATGAACTCCACGGAGATCTGATATTCCCCGCGGGGCTCGTAGACGGTGACGTTGCCGAAGACGAGGACCGCCAGCCCGTCCTCCGGCCGGAACTGCAGCGCCCGATTGCTTCCCCGGAACATGACCGCGCGGAGCTGCCCCCGCTCGTCCTTGAGGGTAAAGTACATGTGGCCCGAGGTGTGGTGCTTGAAGTTGGAGATCTCCCCCTCGACCCAGACTCCCGTGAACGAATCCTCAAGAAGAGCCTTGAGCTCGGCGGTCAGTTCACTGACACTGTAGACGCGCGGCGTTCGCACCTGCACAGCCCCCTATTAACACACCCCCCCTGCCTTGTCAAACCGCTGCCCGGCGCTGGGCCCCGCATCATTCCGCCGCCCAGGCACCGAGGGCCTCCCGGTGCGTCCTCATGGTCATCGCGCCCCCCTGCCATTCAAACGTGACGGCGCCGTCCCGGTCCGTGCGCAGGACCTGGACCCGTTCCTCGGCGTATCGCGTAAGCGTCTCGGCGTGGGGGTGGCCAAACGGGTTGCGGTGACCGGCCTGCACCACGGCCCACCTCGGCTGTGCGCGGCGAAGGAACTCCACGGAGCTACTCCCCCGGCTGCCGTGGTGCGGCACCTTGAGCAGATCGGCGTCAAGCGGCAGGCCGGCTTCCAGCAGCGATGCCTCCGCTTCCGCCTCGATGTCGCCGGTCAGGAGCAGGCGAAATTCCGGATGCTCCACCCGGAGGACGAGGGAGTTGTTGTTGACCACGGCCCGGCCTTTCGGCGGGCGGAAGAATGACCGGGGAGGATGCAGGACCGTGACGACCACGTCGCCGCCGAGCGGAATCCGATCCCCGCGCGCGATCTTCCGGAGGGGGATGGCCTTCTCCCGCACAAAGTCTTGAAGCCACCGATAGGTGGGGGAGAAGGAGGAGTATCCCGATTCCCACACCTCGCCCACCGGGAACTCTTCGAGCACCGCCCGCAGCCCTTGCAGGTGGTCCGGCTGCGGATGCGAGAGGACGACGACATCCATACGACGCAGCCACCGATGCCAGAGATACGGAGCGACGACGCGCTCCCCGATGTCGAAGCGATCATCGAGGGTCCCGCCCCCGTCCATCAACATGGTCCGCCCACCCGGCAGCGACAGAAAGATGGCATCCCCCTGCCCGACGTCGAGGAAGGTGACCTCGATCCCCCGCGACTCGCGCGGAAGGAGCTTCCATCCCACCTGCACCAACATGAGCCCGACGACGACGCCAACCGCCGACCCCCGACGGCGCACGCCCGGGATCACCAGAAGGCCGAACAGGGCGTAGCAGGTCAGCACCATCAGAGGGGTGGGGGTGTACACGCGGATCGAGGCGAGAGGCCACGCCGCAAAGAAGGCGGCCGCCTCGGTCATCCCCCGCGCCAGGACCGACGTCGCCGTACTCAGGACGGAGACGCCGGCCGGCACGACCAACAGGACGAGGGTGGTGCCGATCCCCATCGCGGTGAGGCAGCCGCTCAGAGGGACAATCACGAGGTTGGCCGCGATCCCGGTGAGCGACACACGATTGAAGTGAAAGGCGAGGAGCGGAGCCGTCGCCACCGTCGCCGCCGCCGAGGTCACCAGCGAAATGACGAGCCATCGCATGAGGCGCGGGAAGCGCGCCGCATCGAAATGGGAGACGGCGGCCAGGATGGCCCCGGTGGCCGTGAAGGTCAGTTGAAACCCGGCGTCGAAAAGATAGAGGGGGTTCCAGAGCAGGAGCAGAAAGGCGGCGAGGGCGAGCGCATTGGCCAGATCGCGCTCCCGTCCGACCACGACGGCCAACAGATACAGGCCGGTCATCAGCGCGGCGCGGACGATCGGAGGGCTGCTCCCCGCGAGGAGCGTGTAGCCTCCCACGCCCATCACCGTGATCACGCACGAGGCCATCCGGGGCAGACGCGCAGCGCGACTGACGAAGAAAAGGAGGCCGGCGAGAAAGCCGACGTGGAGTCCCGAGATGACCAGGACGTGGTACGTCCCCGACCGGAGAAAGACCTCTTGCACGGCCGGGGAAAGCTCGGATTGATCTCCCAGGACCATGGCCCGGAGCACGCCACCCTCTTCCTCCGGGAACGCGACATCGATCCGGGCGAGCATCGTCGCCCGAAGATCAGAAACCGCCCGCATGATTCCCCATCCTCCCGCGCGGTCCAGGATTCGAACCCCCGTCCCTTCTCTCCCCCACCCTTCAAGATAGAAGCCCCGCGACCAGGCATGCCGACGATAGTTGAACACCCCCGGGTTCCAATAGCCGCGCGGGCGGCGCAGCCGGAAGTCTCCGTGGAGCCGATGGCCGTACCTATATTCCAGCACCGGGCTCAGGATGCTCAGCCGCACCCCTCCTTCCGCCGGGTATCGCTCCCCGCGAACCGTGATGGCGTGTACGTCCATCAAAAAGCGGACGCGTTCCTCCTGGCGCCACCCGCTCCCAGGCGGCACGCTCTCCGGGAAGGAGATGATGGTTCCCTCAAGCCCCACCCTGTCGGTCAACCACGTCTCGGGTACCCGGGAGAGGTGAAACGGTCCCGGGGGATGGACGGCCTGCAAATACCGGAGCACACCGAAGAGGAGGAACCCCGCCACGACGAGGAGGGTAGCGAGGGGCAGCCGCCCGGCCCAGAGGGCGAGTGCGGCCGCCCCCACGATGAGGAGAAGGCCGGCGAGGACCGGAAGCGCCCCGAGCGGGATCAAAGCACCGGCGAGCACCCCCACCCCATAGGCCAGTGCCACAGGAATCAGGGGGCGCCGGACGCCGGGGATCGGCTGCAGATCGACGGCGCGCGTCGAACGGTCACCTCCCGCCCGCATGCGTCCCCCACCCTCCTTCGCCGATCGTCCCCTTTACATTTCGGACTCTAGGCAATAGGATGTTCGTGGACCACCGGCAAGGACAGGCATGCGCCTTATTGATCGATACATCGGCAGGGAACTGCTGACGACGCTGGCCCTCGGGCTTGGCCTTTTTACCTGTGTTCTTCTCACGGAGAAGATCCTCGACCTCACGGACCTCATCATCACGAAACGGGTCCCCATCCGCATCGTCGGCCGCCTCTTCATATACACCTTGCCCTCGCTCCTCGTGCTCACGATCCCGATGGCCGTTCTCCTCGCGGTGACGACGACGTACGGGCGGCTCGCCGCCGACCACGAACTCACCGCGCTCCGGGCCGCGGGCTGTAGCCTTACCCGCCTGAGCCGGGCCGCCTTCGCCGTCGGTATCCTTGTCCTGCTGGTCTCCCTCGGCAACTCCCTGTACGCCGTTCCCTATGGGAGCCGGGCATTTCGAGACCTTTTGTTCGACCTCGCCCGGACACGGGCGACCGTCGGAATCAAAGAACGGGTATTTAATGATGACTTCCATGGTTTGATTCTCTTTACCAACCGCCTGGATGATTCCACCGGCGCGATGGAAGGGATCTTCATCGTGGATAACCAGGACGAGGAATCCCCACGCGTCATCACGGCTCGACGAGGTCACGTTGCCGCGGACGAACGGCAGAACGTGGTCCGCCTCAACCTCCAAGACGGATCTACCCACACGACTTCGCAGGGCAAACCCGGCCATTACCGGATCCTCGGGTTCCGCACGCTCAAGCTCGCCCTCTCCGTCGGAAACCCGCGGACCCTCGCCGCCGAGGAACTCGCACCGGACGATATGACCATTTCCGATCTGATGGCGCAGGTGCACGAGCGCACCAGAACCAAAGCGGAGACGGCCGACCTCCTGGCCAGCCTGCATCGTCGATTCGCCACTCCCGCCGCCTCCCTCGTCTTCATCCTCCTCGGCGTTCCGGTGGCGATTCGGGTCCGGAGGTCGGGTCGGGGCATCAGTCTCGGACTCACCCTCCTCCTGGCGATGACGTACCACGTCCTGATGATTTCCGGGCAAGGCCTGGGCAAGCATGGGTTCGTCCCACCGTTCTGGGCAACCTGGCTGCCGAATCTTGTCCTGGGGAGCGTCGGCCTTCTCCTCTTCATGGGGGGCAATCGCGACGCGTGGCTTCCCCGAGGCGTGGCGCTCTGGAAAAGACCCGATCCCGCCACCGCGACGCACACGAGGCATCCGTGATCCGCATCCTCGATCGGTACCTTGCCCGAGACTTCCTCAGGCTGTTCTTCCTCGCCCTCGGCGTCCTCGTGGCAATCTCCATCCTCGTCAACTTCTTCGAGAAGCTCTACCGCTACGTGAAGGCACCGTTGGCAGTCATCCTCCTCTATTACGTCTACACCCTCCCACACGAGGTGCTCCGCGTCGCCCCCGTCGCCCTGTTGGTCGCCGCCTTTCTGACCGTGGGACGGCTGAGCCGAAACTTCGAGTTCCTCGCGATGCAGATGGCTCAGTTGCAGCCCGTCCGCGCGGTCTTGCCCATCATCGTCCTGGCCGGTGCGATCACGCTAGGCCTTGGGGTAATTCAAGAAACCATCGCACCCCGGGCGAGCGAAACGGCCCTCCGCATCCGGGAACTCCGGATCCGCAAGTCCTCCGCCTTCCACCGAACCAGGAACCAGGACATCTGGTTTTTGGCGGGACGGGATCGGATGCTCCACATCGAGCTGCTGGACACTGCGACGGGCGTCATGCAGAACGTCTCCGTGTTCCTCTTTTCTCCAGAGATGCTGGTGCACGAGCGCCTAGAGGCGGTGGAGGGCTGGTGGAGGGACGGACGGTGGATCTTGTCGAAGGTGCGGAGGTATCGCTTCTCTGGAGGCGGGACGGATCTAAGTGTCGCGGAGATCCGGGAGCTGCCCATCGAGCTTCGGGCCACCCCGGAGGACCTTGCGCGTGTGGAAAAGAAGGTGAAAGAGATGAGCTACACTGAACTCAGGCAGTATATCCGGCGGCTGACCCGCAGCGGCGTCGACGCCGGGCGCTATGTCGCAGACCTGCTCGCGAAACCCGCGATGCTCGCCGGTAACCTGGTCATGGTCCTCATGGGAATCGCCATCGCTTTCCGGGTGGGACGGCAGGGATTATATATCCATGTGGGGACATGCATCGGCGCGGCCTTTCTCTACTTTTTCCTCTCCTCCCTCGCCCTTCCCATCGCAAGAAACGAAGTCCTTCCCCCCCTGCTCGCCGTCTGGCTTCCTAATATC
>DASRUH010000081.1:0-3683 GCA_035655535.1 Methylomirabilis sp. (SeqCode) | reverse complement strand
CGCCCGGGAGATCTGGTGATCACCATGGGGGCGGGCGACATCTGGCAGATCGGCGAGGAAATCATGCGCCGCCTGACGGTGCGTGCAGGGGAATAGGTGTTGGGTCTCGGGTGTTGGGGTTTCTTGGGTTCATTGGGTTTGTTGAGTTTCTCTGACATCGGACTTTGGACGTTGGACCTTGGACAGTGAACCGTGAACGGTGAACCGGACCAAGACAGATGGTGGGGCAAGCGATCAAGGCAAAGCTGGAGCAGCGGATCAGGGGGCGGATCCTGTATGGGGAGCCCCTCGCGAAGTACACGTCCTTTGGGATCGGGGGACCAGCGGATGTTGTCGTGGTGCCGGAAGGGGCGGCGGACGTCCTGGCGGTTCTCGGCATCTGCCGTGAGGAGAAGATCCCGTACCTCATCCTGGGAGGGGGCAGCAACCTCTTGGTCCGCGACGGAGGGTTCCGGGGACTGGTGCTCTCCTGCGACGGGATTTTCACCCAGCTCGTCGCCGAAGGGAGACGAGTCCGGGCGGGAGCGGGAGTCCGGATGAGCCGATTGGTGGCCTACTGCTGCAAGCTCGGCCTGAGCGGGATGGAAAGCCTCGCGGGGGTCCCGGGAACCGTCGGAGGCGCCGTCAAGGGGAATGCGGGTGCCTTCGGCGGCTGTATCGCCGACCACCTCGTGGAGGTGCGGCTGCTCAGCCGTGAGGGGGATGAGCAGGTGTCCATGCGAGACCAACTGCAATTTGCGTATCGGCGCTCCTCCCTTCCGGCGGGATGCGTGGTTCTCGAGGCGGTCTTCGATCTGACGCCGGGGGACCCGGCGCAGATCCGGCGCCGTATCTCGGAGAACCTCTTGAAGCGCAATCGCAGCCAGCCGGTGGAGTGGCGATCGGCAGGTTCTGTCTTCAAGAATCCCCCCGGCGACTATGCCGGGCGGCTGGTGGAGAAGGCGGGGCTGAAGGGGGTGCGCATCGGGGGCGCCTGCATCTCACCCAAGCACGGCAACTTCATCATTAACCTCGGCGGGGCCACAGCGGTGGATGTCTTGGCCCTCATCGAGCTCACACAGCGCCGCGTGCGGGAGGAAATGGGGGTGCAGCTCGAGCTCGAAGTCCAGGTGGTCGGCGAGGATTAGGAAGGGTGAAGGGTGAATGGTGAATGGTGAAGAGACCCTTCCTTCACACTAACCACCTGACACCAACCACCAGTCACCGTGAGCTCTGAACGAAGCAGAGCGGGGTATGACGCGGAAAGGCCAGAAAAACAATCATCGCCGGAAAAAGCGCCTCGCGGTGGTGGGGATCGCGGGAGCGGTGGCGCTCGTGGGCGCGGGGGTGTGGTGGGTCAACCGATCGGTCCGCGCGCTTCCGTATTTTCAGGTCAAGGAGATTCAGGTGCGGGGGAATGCACACGTGGCGGCCGCAGAAGTCCGTGCACGTCTGGGCCTCCGCGGATCGGTGAGCATCCTGCATCTGGATTTGGAGGACCTCGCCTCAAAGGTTGCAGCGCACCCGTGGATTCGGCGCGCCGCGATCGAGCGGCGCCTGCCGGTGAGTCTGGTTGTCACCGTCGAGGAGCGACAGCCGGTTGCCCGCCTGGCGGCCGGCAGGACGGCATACCTCGTGAGTGCGGACGGTGTCGTCGTCCAAGAGGACGGGGGGCCGACGGGCCCACCCTTGCCCACGGTACGGGCATCGTGGCGGGCCGAGTATCGGGTCGGGGAGCGCATCAGCGATCCGCGGCTTGCGGGGGGACTGGCGCTCCTCGCGTTGCTCCGGGGGGAACCGGTCCTGCGCGAGGCCCCGATCCAGGAATTGGTCGTCGAAACGGATGGAAATTACATCCTGCGGCCGGCCGGGAGCGGCGTGATTGTCCGGTTCGGTCCGGCGGAGCAGGGCCGGCAACTGTCACGGCTCGATGTCGCCCTGCGGCATCGCGGCCACGGGCTTGAGGGTGTCACCTATGCGGATCTCCGGTTTCCGGGTCGGGTGATCCTGAAGCCTTCAGAGAAAGGGGGGTGAAGGGTGGCGCGGGAGAGCAGCGTGATCGTAGGACTCGACATCGGCACAACGAAGATCTGTGCCATCATCGCGGAACTGATGGACGACGGCGGTCTGGACATCATCGGGATCGGCACGTCTCCGTCCAAGGGGCTCCGGAAGGGGGTCGTGATCAACATCGATGTCACGGTGGACTCCATCAAGCGCGCCCTGGAGGAGGCGGAGCTGATGGCCGGCGTGGACGTGTACTCGGCCTTCGTCGGGATCGCCGGGGGCCACATCAAGGGGCTTAACAGCCGGGGAGTCATCGCTGTCTCGAGCAAGAGCCGAGAGATCACCCAGAAGGACGTCGATCGGGTCATCGACGCCGCCAAGGCGGTCGCGCTCCCGGTGGATCGCGAGGTCATTCATGTCCTGCCCCAGGAGTTCATCGTGGACGGCCAGGGGGGGATCAAGGAGCCGGTGGGGATGACGGGGGTGCGGCTGGAATCCGAGGTGCACATCGTCACCGGGGCCGTCACCTCGGCGCAGAACATCATCAAGTGCTGCAACCGGGCCGGGCTCGAAGTCCAGGACATCGTGCTCCAGCAGCTCGCCTCGTCCCTCTCGACCCTCACCCCGGACGAGAAGGAGCTCGGCGTGGTTTTGGTGGATATCGGCGGTGGCACCTCCGACATCGCCGTCTTCGTCGAAGGGAGCATCTGGCACACGGCGGTCCTGGCGGTCGGCGGCGACCATCTCACCAACGACATCGCCATCGGGTTGCGCACGCCGGCCCACGACGCGGAGGAGATCAAGAAGAAGCACGGGTACGCGCTGCCGTCGCTCATCGAGCGCGAGGGCGAGATCGAGGTCGGCGGGGTGGGCGGTCGCCGGCCCCGCACCGTCAGCCGGGAGATGCTGTGTGAGATCATCCGGCCGCGCCTGGAGGAGATCTTTTCCCTGGTGGACCGCGAGATCCAGCGCACCGGGTTCGGCGACGCCGTCGTCGCCGGGATGGTGGTGACGGGGGGGTGCTCCATCCTGCCGGGGGTGCCGGAGCTGGCCGAGGAGATCCTCAAGATTTCGGTGCGGCGCGGCATTCCCTCGGGCGTGGCGGGGCTCGTCGACGTCGTGGCGAGTCCGATCTACGCCACGGCGGTGGGCCTGGTGCAGTACGGGGCCCAGCATCGTCATCAGCGGAAGTTCCGGCGCGTGACCGAAGGGGCGCTCTTCAGCCGCGTGACGGAGCGGATGCGGGAGTGGTTCGGTGAGTTCTTCTAGACGGGGTCCGACGTCCGATGTCCGGGTGTTGGGTCTTAGGTGTTGGGTATTGGGTTTTGGGTCTGGAACCTCGCGGATCCAGGAATCAATACCGAACACCGAACACCTGACACCTAACACCTAACACCTAACGAGGGGGTGAGCGATGCCGTTTCAGTTAGAGGAAGCTCAACAGCGGGTGGCCAGAATAAAGGTGGTGGGCGTCGGAGGGGGAGGATCGAATGCGGTGAACCGCATGGCGGCCTCTACGATGACGGGTGTCGAGTTCATCGTGATCAACACCGACGCCCAGGCGCTCCGGTCGTCGCCCGTCGAGACCACGCTCCAAATCGGGGAGAAGCTGACGCGCGGGCTGGGGGCGGGGTCGAATCCCGACATCGGACGGAAGGCGGCCATCGAGGATACCGACAAGATCCTGAGCCTCCTCG
>DASRUH010000080.1:0-21208 GCA_035655535.1 Methylomirabilis sp. (SeqCode) | reverse complement strand
CGGGCTTAAGGAGTGCAAGGCATGTGCCAAAGTGCAGCAATGACAGAGCCTCGCGGCGATCTCGGCCGGAATGTCCAGGGGGCCCCCACCGGAGCGACCCTCGTAATTGCCTGGCCCTAGAGTCGCCTTCCCTTGGACATCACCGTATCGAGGCTGAGGTCCCCGCCGCCCGAAGCGGACAGGAAGAGGAAGACAAAGCAGTACAGTGCCGCCAGCTCGCCGCGATTGAGCAATGGCCAGAAGCCCTGGGGAATGTGTGCCATGAAGTAGGCGGCGGCCATCTCTCCCGACAGAATGAAGGCAACCGGACGCGTGAAGAGCCCGAGCAGGACGAGGAGCCCGCCGAAGAACTCGAGGAGGCCTGCGAGGCCCATGAGCGAGAGGAGCGGTACCGTTCCACCCGGTTGCCCTCCGAATCCGCCGAGGACGCCGAACAGCTTTTGCGCCCCATGCGGGATGAAGAGCGCACCGGTCATGATCCGCAGGAGGTTCAGGGTAAGGCGGTGAAGGGGATTTCGGATCTGGCTCATCGGTATGATCTCCTCTCGCCGTATAGGGGTGAGGGTGTCTGCAGCACGCGATCGATCGGATCGTGCGGTGACGCTACTCCTCGAGGAGTTCCCGGTAGATGGCCTCGTACTGGGGAATGATGCGGGGGGCGTCGAAGTGGTCGAGAACGCGCTGGCGGGCCGCCCGCGCGACCCGGCGATGCAGCGGTGCGTCGCCGAGGAGCCGGAGGGCCTCCCGGGCCATTCCCTCCACGTCCCCCACCGCGTGGAGAAACCCGCTCACCCCGTCCTCGATCACCTCGGGCAGCCCGCCGACGCGGCTGGCGATGACCGGGACCTCGCAGCTCATGGCCTCGAGCGCCGCCAGTCCAAAGGATTCCAGTTCGCTGGGGAGCAGGAAGAGGTCCGCGACCGTCATGAGGCCGGCGATGTCCTCCTGGCGGCTCAGGAAGAAGACCTCTTTTTCGATATTGAGCTCTCGGGCGAGATGCTGCGCCGTGGGGCGCTCGACGCCGTCGCCCACCATGAGGAGTTTCGACGGGATCTCCTGCCGCACCCTGGCGAAGATCCGGATGACGTCGGTGACCCGCTTGACCGGACGGAAATTGCTGAGGTGGAGCAGAATAGGCTCCCCCGGGCTGGCAAAGCGGCGCCGCGCCGCCTCCTCCTGCCCCGGGCGGAAGCGACCCGTGTCCACGAAGTTCGGGATCACGCGAACCGGCTGGGTCGGCTGGAAGGTCTCGCGGGTGCGCCGCTCGAGGTAGGACGAGACCGCCGTGACCCTGTCGCTCATGTTGATGGCGAACCGCGTGATCGAATGCAGGGAGGGATCGGTCCCCACCAGGGTGATATCGGTCCCGTGGAGCGTCGTCACGACCTTTACGCGGCCTCCGACCGTCTCTCGGGCCAGATAGGCGGAGACGGCGTGGGGGATGGCGTAGTGCACGTGCAAGAGATCGAGCCCCTCCGCCATCACCACATCCGCCATCTTGGCCGCCAGGGTAATGGTATACGGAGCGTGTTCGAAGAGGGGGTAGGACATCGTCTCGACCTGGTGGAAGAAGATGTTCTGGTGAAACGTCTGGAGACGGAACGGAAGGGCGTAGCTCACGAAGTGAACCCGGTGGCCCCTCTGGCCGAGCTGGATGCCCAGTTCCGCCGCGATTGCGCCGCTGCCGCCGTAGGTGGGATAGCAGGTGATGCCGATCTTCATGGCTGATCCGATGTTCAACGTTCAGGGTTCAATGTTCAACGTTGCACGTTGCACGAACTGTGCTGGGGGCTGATCGCTGACCGCTCCGTGGGTCGTCGGTGAACGGTCATCGGTCATCGGTTCGCGTTCCGCCTATGTAGAGGAGCCGATGGTCCCATCCCGGCCCGTCAATGGCCCGAGCCACGAGGTCGAGGAGGGGGAGCCCGTGCCGGCAGAGATACGACATAAAACCATAGACCCGCTCCTGGGGTTCCCCCCCCGGGTGGAGATGTGCGAGGACGCGCAGGACCTGGATCCGGATCTCCTGATTGCGCCGCTTGAGCGAGCGGAGGAGGAGTCGCTCGACGTCGGTGAGCTGCCGCTTGACTATTCCCTCGGCCCGCCCCATGCGGGGCGCCAGCGTGGGGTCCAGGGTTGCGACGAGCGCCTTGAGTGCTCCGAAGCCCTTGAGGACCGTCTGCAGCACCCGCTGTTGCCTGGTCACGAAGGCCTTGGGCAGCGTGCGGCGCAGGACCTGTTCGATGATTCTCTCGGCTCCCTGCTCGAGCATGGGCAGGGCGAGGTCGTGTTTTTTCAGGAGCCGTTCGATCCGTCCCTCGACGAGCGTGAGCGACGCCCGGGGGAGGAGGACGGGCATTGGGATCCCGGCGTGATCGAAGACCCCACGCAGCTGCAGGTAGTAGGCGATCTCATGCGGCCCGCCGACGTGGGCGAGCGTGGGGAAGAGAAAGCTTTCCATGATCGGACGGAGGACGACGTTGGGGCTGAAGCGCTCCGGGGTCGCTGCCACGATCCGCTCCAATTCGGTGCGGTCATTCCACTCGCGTTCTTTTTGGAGCGGGCGTCGCCCTGCGCGCAGGGAGAAGAGATTTGGCCCCTCTCCCCGCAGGCGGATCTGGGGGGGATACCCGAGCCCCCGCAGCTCCTCCTCGGCTGCCTGGACGAGCCGAGCGGAGGCGGGTGCCGTGCGGATCTCCTGCAGGAAGAGGGAGCGGGCCAACGTCTTGAGTCGGGGATCGGACGGGTCCACGACGATCAGATCGCGCTCACCCAGGAGCGACGTAAGCAGTCGGGCGAAGGCCGAAACCAGGCTCGCCCCGGGCCGATAGCACTCCTGGAGCAGCGCGAAAGGCCTCTCCTCAAGCCGGCCGGCGCCCGCCGCCTGCTTGAGCATGTCGAAGGTCTCTCCGATCCGTGAGGTCAGGGTATGCGTCGCAGGGAGGTCGGTCCCAAAGCCTTCGTCCGGGTCGTAGCGAAGCACCCGCACCTCGTCTTGGTGGTCCGGCATGGAGATGTGGTCGATCTCAGCGAAGTCCGTATCCTCGGAATCCATCCAGAAGATCGGAAGGCAGGGGATCCGGTGCTGCGACTCCACCTGGCGGGCCACTGCGATGGCCGTGAGGGCCTTGTACAGAGTGTACAGGGGGCCGCCGAAGAGCCCCACTTGCTGGCCGGTCACGACCGCCACTGCTCGCCCGTCGCGAATCCTGCCGATGCCCTCGATGAGTCTCTCGGGTGCGCCCCAGGCGCGGTTCTGGTCGGTGAGAATGGCTGCGAGCTCGTCGCGGGGGTAGCGTCGGTCGATGAGGGCTTGCAGGAGGCCTTCGTGCGACTGTTGGGGATCCCACCGGTAGAAGGGCCGGAGGGCGGGCTTTCCCTCCACATAATCTCGGAAAATGGGATTGACCCTGGGGAGGGTGCCGGCGGCTATCGCGTCGAACCGCGGCATGTGCGTCATGGTGATGTTCCACGTTAACAGAGGGTTCGGAGGTTGTCAACGCAGGGGGCTCTCGTGCACAGGGTCGGCGCCCTTGCGGTGCAGCGGAGAATGTGGTGTCGATGACGCCGGACCCGCGGTGCATCTCTGGCACGAATGTTGCTTTATCGTACCGTCAGGAGGGACATCTCTTAATGGAAGGCGGACGAGCGCATCGGGTCTTTGGAAGCGAAGGCGGCTTTGGAGACCAGGAGCTTCGGACCATCCAGTCGACCCGCAAGTGGTCGACGCCTCGGGAGCCTGCCCTTCCCGAACCGGACGAGACACCGGCGCAGAGTCTCCCTTTGCCCCGTGTACAACAGGACAAGGCGGCCTAGCCCCGCTCTGGTGCGGGGCCCAGGAACCTGGCGCGGTCGCGCTGCCCCCGCGCGACGGGATGGTGCTCGTTTTTTTTCCAATTGAGGTTGCGGTCCCACTCGGAGGAGCGCCCCGTGACACTCAGGGCCTGAGAAATCGTACGGATGCGCCCCAGTAGAGCTTGACGCTCCTGGGGGACCGTGGTATAGATGACTCCATATGAGTGGAATCAGCGTGTTGCACCTCGTCCTCCAGGCGGGGCCGGTGGCCAAGGCGGTCCTGCTGGTGCTGCTTTTCTTTTCCATCGCCTCCTGGGCCGTCATCTTTGCGAAGCTCAGGACGCTTCGAAAGGCTGAGCGGCAGTCGGACGAATTCCTCCGCCTCTTTCGTGCATCGAAGAATCTCGGCGCGATGTTCGAAGAGGTCAAACGGTACCCCGCCTCTCCGGTGGTGTCCCTCTTTCGCGAGGGGTTTCGCGAACTGGGGCATCACGCCAGGGGAAACCCGCATCCCGCGGGCACTCCCGGCGGGACGCCATCGAGCGTGCCGCCGGAACGGAGCGCGGGCTTTCTGGAAGGCCTTAGCCGGACGCTGAGACACGCCAGCCTCCAGGAGCTCTCCCAGATGGAGCGCTATCTGATCTTCCTCGCCACGACTGGCAGCGTGACGCCGTTCATCGGCCTCTTCGGCACGGTCTGGGGGATCATCGATGCCTTCGCCGCCATCGGGGCGGCGGGCTCCGCCAATCTCGGAGCCGTGGCCCCGGGGATCGCCGAGGCGCTGATCGCGACCGCTGCGGGGCTGTTCGCGGCGATTCCGGCGGTCATCGGCTATAATTATTTCGTGAATCGCATCCGCGCCATCGGGACTCGTCTGGATCTCTTCACGTTCGAGTTCATCGGGCTGGCGGAACGGCTCGCGGGTGGACGATGAGCGGGCATCTCAGCGGATCGGAGCGCCGGATGGGCGGCGCCCTCTCAGAGATCAACGTGACCCCGTTCGTCGATGTGGTCCTGGTGCTCCTGATCATCTTCATCATCACCGCCCCCATGATGATCAGGGGCATTGATGTCCAGGTGCCGAAGACCGAGACACGCAATGTCCAGCTCGAAGAGCGCCTGGTCCTGACCGTCACGAAGGACAAACTGATCTACCTCGACGACCAGCAGATCACCCTGGGCCGACTCCAGAAGGTCCTCACCGGGCTGCAGAAGCGGAATCCGCGGGCGGCAATCTTCCTGAGGGCGGACGAGAAGGTCCCCTATGGGGTGGTCGTTCAGGTCATGGATGTCGTGAAGAAGGCCGGGATCGACCGGTTAGGCATGGTCACCGAACCCCTGCATCCAGAGGAGAGGGGGCGGTAGCCGGGTGGGACGCACGTGGCCGATGGCCGGGGAGGGGAGAGACTTCACGGTCAATCTCGCCTTCTCGGTCGTCTTGCACTTCCTGGTCTTCGCCGGGGTGTTTCTCACGCCGTCGCTTTCCGCCCAGCGGTTTCATGTGCCGGTGGCCTACAAGGTGACGTTGGTGGAGCTGCCGGGGGGGGAGCGGCCGGCGGAGGCGGCGCTCCCGAAGGCTGCGCCCCCGGCCCCGCAATCCACGCCGGCGCCCCAGGCGAAAGCGTCCGAGGCGAAGCCGCAGGTCGCCCCGCCCTCCCCGGAAACGCTCGCTGTTCCCAAAAAGCCGGAGAGGACGGAGAAGCGGCCGCGGGCCGCCGACTCGCCCCGAGGTCTGTCTGCGACGGGCCCATCGGCGGTGGTCCAGGCGCCCGTTCCTGCGGCGGTGCCGACCGGGCGCGCCGGGACCGGAACGCCGGGGATCGTGGCGGAGAGCAGCGTCTCCACCGAAAAGGCGGATCCGTCGTTGAGCTACTATCTCGCGGCGATCCAGGCGAAGGTGAGCGGCCGGTGGGTCGAACCCTCGGTGGGGCTGGCGGCGGGGCAGGTGGAACGGGTGACGGTGGGTTTCACGGTGCTGCGCTCCGGTCTGGTGCGTGACATCCAGCTCGTGTCCGTTTCGCGGAATGTCTTCCTGGACCAGTCGGCCCTGCGGGCGGTCCAGGAGGCGGTCCCCCTTCCGCCGTTCCCTCCGCTTTACTCGGAGGAGACGATTGCGGTCCGATTCCATTTCGAGATGCGCGGTCAGTGACGGTATGAGAAGACTCGTGCGGATTCTCCCGTGCCTCGTCCTCTGGGTCGGGGTGCTCTCCGTGAGCGGATCGGCCCAGGTGGACATCACGGTGACGCGGACGGTGGTCCAACGGATCCCCATCGCCGTGGTGGGGCTGCGCCCCGCGCGCCTGGAGCCGGGAGGACGCGATGTGGCGGCCGAGGCGCGGGCGATCCTCACCGATGATCTCGACTTCTCGACCCTTTTCGAGGTTCTGCCCCCCGCCTTTCTCCCCTTCCCGCCGCGCGAGATCCGTCTCGGCGAGGAAGACAAGGTGCTGCCGTCGCTGAACCAGCTGCAGGTGCAGGCCATGGTGGCGGCGGAGCTTCAAGAGCGCGGCAAGGAGCTGGTCCTCGAGGGGCGCATTTACAACGTCAGTCGCGGCACGTTTCTCGGCGGGAAGCGCTACTTCGGGGATGTGGCGGCGCTCCGGTCGATGGTCCACCGGCTTGCCGACGAGGTCGTCCTGCGGCTTACCGGCGAACGCGGCGTCGCCTCGACCCGGATCGCGTACGCGACCGCCGAGCGTGGGGCCACCGAGCTTTACCTGATGGACTACGACGGCCATAACCCGGTGCTGATCACGGGGAATCGGACCATCAACCTTTCGCCCCGTTTCTCGCCGGACGCGAAGTTGCTCGCCTACACGTCGTATCGGGACGGCAATCCGGACCTCTACGTCCTCAATATGGACGCGGGACGACGTACCAAGGTGTCGGCCTTGCCCGGGCTCAACATCTCACCGGCGTGGTCGCCGGACGGCCAGTGGCTGGCGCTGTCCCTGAGCAAGGACGGGGGGACGAATCTGTTCCTGATGCGGCCCACGGGAGCGGGGCTCCGCCGCATCACGAACGGCCTCGGGATCTCGGTCTCGCCCTCCTTTTCGCCCAACGGTCGGCAGATCGCCTATACCTCCGATCGCGGGGGGTCTCCTCAGGTCTATATGATGGACGTCGAAGGGACCAATCTCCGGCGGCTCACCTTCGAGGGGGAGTACAACGCCTCTCCCCGATGGTCGCCGCGGGGCGACCAGATCGCTTTTGTCTCCAACCGGGGAGGCGGGGGGTTCCAGATCTACTTCATGGACCCCAGCGGGTCCGGCTTGCAGCAGATGACGAGCCTGGGGGCCAACGAAGATCCCGCCTGGTCGCCCGACGGCAGGCACTTGGTCTTTACCTCGACCCGGGGCGGGCAGAAGGAGATCTACGTCATGCATGCCGATGGGGCGGGACAGAAGCGCCTCACGCGAAATGCCTTCAACAATTTTGCCCCGGATTGGTCACCCTGACACTCGAACGACGGGGCGGGTCGAGGATCACACCACAGAAAGGAGGAGGGGATGAGGAGAGAGGCGACCGGACTGGGACGGAGAGGGTTCGGTGCTGCGATGGGCGGCTGGTGGGGCCCACTCCGCGGAACGATGCTTCTCCTGGCGGCGGCCGTGCTGCTCACCGGCTGTCCCAAGAAGCCGGAGGTGCAGACGGGGGCCGCGGGGGGTACCGAGGTGAAGAAGGCGGAGCCGATGGTCGAGGGGCCGGCGAAGCCCGGAGCCAAGGGTGCGGAGTCCCAACTGAAGGATGTCTTCTTTGACTTCGACAAGGCGGTGTTGAGAGACGATGCCAAGAAGACCCTCGACGAAAACATCCAGTGGCTCAAAACCGAGGCAGCCGTGAAGATCATGGTCGAGGGACACTGCGATGAACGGGGGACCAACGAGTACAACCTGGCGCTCGGAGAGCGTCGGGCCAAGGCCGTCCGCGAATATTTGGCGGCCGGCGGCATCGACGACAAGCGCCTCAAGTCCATCAGCTACGGCGAGGAGCGGCCCTTCGTCCTGGGCCACGACGAATCCGCCTGGAAGTGGAACCGCCGGGGCCACTTTATCGTTGTCAAGTAGGGCGTGTCGAGTTCTGATCGCTCTGGGAATGTGGCGAGGGAGGGGGCAGCCTCTGGCTCCCTCCCTCCGTCACGCGACTACACCCCGATGCCGGGTGGTTTCATGAGGGAGAGGGTGATGGTGCGGTATACGAGTCGGGTCCTCTGTGTCGGAGTCGCGCTGTTGACGAGTGCCTGCATGGTGACGACGGAGCAGTTCCAGGCGTTACAGCAGGACGTCCGGAGCCTTCGGGGGGACCTCAATGCCGTTACGAAGGATCGGGCGGCCGGCGGGGGTCAGCCGGGGGGTGACGTCTCCCGCAGCCTGGTGGCTCGCCTGGAAGAACTGGCCGTCGAGACCCGCATGGTCCAGGGCCAGCTTGAGGAGACCAATTTTCGCCTTTCGGAAGTGAGCCAGCGGTTGGATGAGACAGAGCTGAAGTTGGCTCGGCTGTTGGGAGAGTCCGGGAGGCCCGGCGGCGGCCTGCCGCCCGGTCAGGCCCCCCTGCCTCCGACCGGTCCGTCCCCTGCCGTCCCCGGCGGTACGCCCGGGGCGCGGCCGGAGAGACCCTTGTCCCCTTCCGGACCCGGCCAGTCCCTGCCTCCGCGCGGCCCGGGTGGGTCGTTGCCGCAAGCCCCGACGGTGACGACGCCGGAGAAGCCGATCCAGGGATCGCTTCCGTCGCCGGAGGAGGTGTACAAGAAGGCCCTCAGCGACTACACGAAGGGGAACTACGACCTGGCCATCAGCGGATTCAAGAGCTATTTGAGCTTCTTTCCCAAGACGAGTCTTGTTCCCAATGCCCAGTACTGGCTCGCCGAATCGTACTACAGTAAGGGACGTGACGCCTTTCCCCAGGCCATCCGGGAATTCGACAAGCTGATCAAAGAATTCCCCGACAGCTCCAGGGTGCCGAGTGCGATGCTGAAGAAAGGCTATGCGTATCTGGAGCTGAAAGAAACCGCGCAGGGGCAGGCGGTGCTCCGGGAGCTGATGGCCAAGTTCCCCAACTCCCGCGAGGCGCGGCTGGCCCAGGACAGCTTGGAACGACTCCGGTAGGTTCTGCGAGCGCCCCCTTCACCCACACCCGACGAGGCTGCAGCCTCGGGGGAAGGTGCGGGGGACCCTGACGGTCCGGCAGTGGGCCGTGACCGTATCGTCGAGGTTCACGGCGTTGCCGCCGGCACAGCAGACGGCCGCCGGAATCCCACGCTCACGGCACACCCACAAGACAAACGCATCTCGCCCCTCGAGCCCGGTTATGCTGCGCTTCGGGCGTCCGAGGAGATCCTCCCCGAACGGGTCCGCCCCTGCACGCTAGAGGGCGAGTTCCCGAAGAATTCATTCAATTCTGATCCCGGTCCCCTGCCGCCGTGCACCGGCTGGGATCGCGGATGTGTCTAGGCGTGGCCGGGTGCGGGGGTCGCAGGCGCGAGGAATGGCCTTGACGCGGGTGGAGGGGTTCGTTAACGTAGGGACCCTGCCACGCGGAGAGAGATATTTCCACGATTCGAAAAAGCGTGCTCGGAGCCAGCATGGACCGGCGACGGCGAAAAGGGAGAGCGTCCCGAGTTACCTCGGTGATGCGGGCCTTGACCCTCCTGGACGTCCTGGCCCACGAGGGCCGGGAGATGGGGGTCGTGGAGCTGAGCCGGCGGGTGCAGCTGCACGTCAGCACCGTCCACAGGCTCCTCGGGACGCTGATGGCGGGCGAATATGTCCAGCAGGATCCTGAGACGGGACGGTACAGCTTGACCGGGAAGATTCATCAGTTGGCTCAGGCCTTCCTCGGCTGGAGGGACCTGCGACGGGTGAGTCGATCCCATCTCGAGCGCGTCGCGAAAGTCACGGGCGAAACGGCGAATCTTGTCGTGCTGGAGAGGGACGAGGCTTGCTATCTGGATAAGGTGGAGAGCCCCCAGAGCCTGAAGTTCCTCACCAAGATCGGGCATCGGGCACCGCTCTACTGTACGGCCGTCGGGAAGGTCATGCTGGCCAATCTGCGGGAGGAGGAAGTCGAGGAGTTCGTAAAGCGTGTCAGCCTGATCTCGCAGACGCGCAACACCATCACGTCGCGGCAAAAGCTCCGGCGGGAGCTAAGGAAGGTGGCGAGCCAGGGCTTTGCCGTGGACCGGGAGGAATGCGAGAAGGGTGCCTCGTGTCTCGCCGTTCCGCTGCGAGATCATACCGGCGTCGTGGTGGCGGCCCTGGGGATCTCGGGACCCACGGTCCGCCTCACCGATCGGCGGATCGGAGACATCGTCCCCTTCATGGTGGAGGAGGGCCGGCGGATTTCGGCCGCGATGGGATATCAGGCGGGTATGGAACCACCGGAGGGGTCCGTTGCGAGGAAGGCAGGGGCCCGGTGAAGGAGAACCTCCACCACTACATGCGGGTGGGTATCGTGCATTTCATGGCATACCCGCAGACGCTCACCGGAGAGGGACCGATCGTCGAGACCGTCCGCCGGATTGCCGAGGACGACTTCTTCTCCGCCATCGAGGTGACGACCATCAGGGATCCCGGGGCCCGCGAAACGGTCGCGCGGATCTTCGAGGAGAGTCGGCTGACGGTCGGGTACGGCGCGCAACCGATTCTCCTCACCCGGAAACTGAATCTGAATGCCTTTGAGCCGGTCGAGCGGGCTCGGGCGGTCGAAACGGTGAAGGAGGCCGTCGACGAGGCGACCACGGTGGGGGCGGGGGCGGTTGCAGTCCTGAGCGGTCCCGATCCCGGCGAGCGGAGGGGAGAGGCGATACGGCTGCTCGTGGACTCGCTCGTCCAGATCTGCGCGTATGCTCGCTCCAAGGGCGACCTCCGGATTCTCTTGGAGACCTTCGATCAGAAGGTCGACAAACGGTGCCTGATCGGCCCGCACACGGATGCGGTCAAGGTCTCTGCCGACGTGCGCCGGGCCCATCCCGATTTCGGACTCATGCTGGATCTGAGCCACCTCCCGCTGCAAGGGGAGATCCCCCGGGAGGCCTTGCAGGTCGCCAAGGAGCACCTGGCGCACATCCACATCGGCAATTGTGTCATGACGCCGGGACACCCTGCCTATGGTGACCAGCATCCCCGTTTCGGCGTGGAGGGGGGAGCCAACGATGTGCCGCAGGTCGTGGAGTTTCTGCGGGAGCTGTTCTGCATCGGCTACCTCGGCGAGGGGAGGCGCCCCGTGGTGGCCTTCGAGGTGAAGCCCCTGCCCGGGGAGTCCCCCGAGACCATCATCGCGGGGTCCAAACGGACCCTGCGCGAAGCCTGGGCCCGTCTTTGAAGCGGTATCAGCGATGAGGACTGAGGACTGAGGACTGAGTGTTTCGGAACCGCGTACCCAACACCAGACACCCAAGACCCGATACCTCCCCCACGCGTCACCACCCACCACCCACCATCCACCTCCAAACGGCCACCAACCACTATTCACCAGTCACCGATCAAAGGCCGAGCTCGAGGGAGAAGCTGCGGATCGTGCCGGTGTCCTCTGCGGCCGCATCCTGCACCTCGAGGGTCCAGATCCCGTGCGGATTCGTCGCTACGAAGCCGGCCAGGGACGGGGCGTTGATGACGTCGAAGGTCTTCTTGAGGTTGGCGCCGCCGCCGCCGGCCCGGTCGTGAAGAGTGGCGGGGCCCGCGCCCGCCGCTGCGGGGGGCAGGACCCGGACGATGAGGTCCCCGACGTAGGTGTGCTCGATGTCCACCATGATCCTGATCTCCTTCAGCGGCGTCGTGTCGCCGACAGCCACCTGTATCCTGGACGTCCCGAGGTCCTCGATCGGGACGTCCTGAAGCGCCGTGTGAATCGCCCGGTACCGGGGCTGCGGCGGCACCGCGAGCCCCACGGCGGTCTTTGCGTTCAGCCGACCGTACCCGTATTTTGAGCTGTGGCCGTCGGCTCCGTAGCCGCCTCCCGCCCGGTCGATGGTGTCGCAGGACCGTTTCAGTCTCTCCTTGACCTCGTCCCAGCGTAGCGCCGGGTTGCGCGCGATTACCAGTGCGACCACGCCCGCCGCGCCGGGGCAGGCGCTCGACGTCCCCCCAAAGGCGTTGGTGTAGTTGCCGCGCGCATCGCCGTTGGCGGCCTGCCCGGGATTGTACCCGGCGGCCCCGGTCCGGTCTGTCGTCCAGATGCCCGGCGTCCTGGCCGCTTCGAGGTCGTTGCTGGGAAAGGCGCACCAGACGGCACGACCGATGTCGCTGTAGACACTCTTGACGCCGCGGTCGTTGCAGGCGGCGACGGCGATGACCCTTTCGTAGCTCGCGTAGCCGTCGTTGTCGACGCTCTCATTGCCGTTGCCGGCCGCCCAGGTGATGACGCATCCCTTCCCGTTCCGGCCGTTGGTGATCGCCCAATCGATAGCGAGACGGGTGGCGTCGGGCAGCGGGACGACCTGTCGGTGCAGGGGATCGTTCGGGTCCCACCAGTTGCCGTCGGCGGGACCCCAGCTGCACGAGATGACGTCGGCGCCGTTCTGCGCCGCCCAGACGAAGGCGTCGGCTTCAGCCTGCGAGCCCAAACCGGAGACGAGACGGATGGGCAGCAGCCGCGCCTTGGGTGCGACACCCGAGGCGCCGAACCGCCCGTCGGCGCAGGCCACGCCTGCGCAGGCCGTGCCGTGGTCGTCGCCCGTGCCGGGCCGCGGATTGTCGGTATGCAGGGTGACGTCGCGCGGGGCCACGACCTTGCCGGAGCTACTGAACTCCTCGTGGTCGAGGTCGACCCCGTCGTCGATGACGGCGATGACCACCCCCTCTCCCTGGGTGAGGGGCCAGGCTTCCTCCACATGGGCGTGGGCGTTGATCTGCTGGCCGCCGATCGTGGTCTCCTTCAGATGCCACTGCTGCGGGAAGGCGCTCCGGTATCGGACCTTCCGGATGAGCTCGGGGTGGCACAGCTCCACCTGGGCGTCGCGCAGGAGGCGCGACGCGATGGCAAAGGTGCGGCGGCCTGTCCCTTCGCGCGCGCTGACGAAGTACGCGTTGCGCGCGTACTCGAGTGCGCGTCTGACGGCGAGGCCGTGCGCCTTGAGCACCCGCGTGCATCGTCTCGTCGAACACTCGTCCTGAAACTTGACGAAAAAGTTTTCGGTGTACACGACCGGAGCGCCGGATGCCGGATCGCACAAGGCCCGCCCGACGAACTCCAGATCACGCTCCCGCTTGAGCAGCGCGAGCGCCCTGTCGCGCACGGTCCGGGGCCTGCCCTTGACGCGGGTCCGGAGGACCTCCACTCCCGCCACGGGGAAGCGGACCACCGCCTCGAAGTGATCCAGCGTGCGTCGCGCGTCTTTCGACAGGACGCAGGCATCGACCGGCCCGCGGCGGCGGGTGCGGACCACGACCAGCTGGTCGCTCTCGACAAGTGTGTGTTGTCTTCCACGCCTCCCGCCGTATCGAAATGTTACCATCGTGCCCTCCTTCCTCGAAAGCCTGCCCTTGATGTGCACAGCCGGCACCGAGTACAATACCGGATGCGATGGCGAGGGGGAATTGCTTTTCCGAGTATCCCCAGGAAATCCGGGTGAGCACCGCGCGGCCGGACGTGCGCTATGTCAGGCTGACGGGCCACTTCGCGGTCCATGGGCCCGTTCCGGCACCCTGGGCATCGCAGGTGGTTGCGCGCTTCGACGGGGGAAAGATCGCGGTCTGCCGGGGTGACCCGGGCGATCAACCGACAGGCGGAGCGTCGGTGGTCTGCGGTCCGGTGTATGCGCGCGGGCCAGACGGATCGCCCGCGGTCCCCACCGGCCTCGTCTTCGTGCGGTTCCGGGAGGACGTGCGGGCGGAGGGGCGACGCCAGGCCCTCGCGCAGGCCGGATACGTCGTGAAAGAGATCGCTCCCTATGCGCCGCACGCCGTATGGGTCGAGGCGAGCTCGGGTGGGATCGCCGACGCGCTCAACGGGATTCCCCGCCTCGAAGCGCTGTCCGACGTCGTGAACGTCGAACCCCAGATGCTCTCCGAGCGTGCCCGCCGATGAACGCTGTCCCCGTGGTCGGAGGTTCGACGGGAGCCATCGCGCGTGGGGCGGGACAAAAGGTGCGGGCCCGTCAGGACTTCTTCGGTGCCTGCTCCTCCATGAGCTTGACCACCTGGGCGTGCAGGACGGGGACGCCGCGCTGGTTGGTGATGCCCACATCGATCGGAACGATGGGGCTCCCTTTCCCCTTCTGCGACCGCCGGATCTGGTCGGGAGGGGGCGCCGTGGCCGACAGGCTGAGCTGGTCTCCCGCCTCGATGGGTGCGCCGAAGCGCGACACGCGGGCCGTGAGGAGCAGGTGGCCGGGTGAGCTCTCGGCCGAGGTCATGGCCATGGCCCCGAGGGCCAGCAGGGTGCTTGCCTGGTGGGGATGGAGGGGGCCGAAGAGGGCCTGGGTGGCGCGCACCAGTTCCGGGGTGATCGCCTTGGTGAGCGCCTGGTGGCGCGGACTCGACGGGTTGGTGAAATCGTGGACGATTGTGGGCAGCGACGGCGTCACATCCTGGGCCCACTGCCGGAGCCACGCGAGGTCTGCAGGAGGAAGCGCCTGCATCTGTCCCGCCTTCTCCGGTTTCAAGTCGACGGAACCCTCACAGACGACCTTCCCCTCTTGATTGACAACGCTCAATCGGAGCACGGCCCGGCCCTCGTCCGTGACCTCTTCCACCGCGGCCTGCGGCGTGATGCTGTCCCCGAAGTAGACCGGCGCGCGGAAGTGGATCTCGAGTGCATCAGGCGCATAGGCGGGCAGAAGACGGCCCAGGGTTCCCAGCAGATGGCAGACCGTGAATAGCCCATGGGCCACTAACCCCTGGAACCGGGACTGCTCCGCATACGCCCGATCCAGGTGGTAGCGGTTTCGATCGCCGGAGATTTTGGCAAAGGCCTGCACCATCCAGGGGGCGACGCAGACCGCGTCCCCGTGAAGCTTCTCTCCCGGGAAGACCGCCTCACCGGAATGTTCCATTCCTCCCGGTCGGAGCGCCAGCAGGAGACGCTCGCGGGCGGTCACATAGCGCTGGGCCTCGCTCTCGGTGAGCTGCTTGGCCTTGAGGGCGCGTTCCAACTGCCGGTAGTAGATCCGCGCCGTGGCCGCATCCACCAGCTCGGCCTGCCCCGTGATCGGATCGTTGTAGGCGACCGCCCCCAGGTTCCGCTCCTGATCGGCTGTAGCGTACAGTTCCAGGATCTCCAGGGCGCGCTCCACCGAGTTGATCCATCGGGCGTTGAACGCCTCGGCCCCCGGTCCTTTGGGCTGCACCGGTCGCTCCCCCGCGCGGGGAGGGTTCATGACGGCGTTGACGCGCTCCGCCTGCTCGGGCCTCACCATCTTCCCGTGGAAGCCGAGATTGGCGGCAAACAGGGACTCCTCCTCCAGGCGCGCGGCATCGCTCATTCCATCCACGGCATCGATGTCGGCCGCCGCCGCGGCGGCCATCATGGCCGACCGGTAGTAGTAGAATCCCCGGGTCGTGGGGTCCGTGAGTTCCTCTTTGGACTGAGGCACGTCGAGGTCGAGAAAGACCCACATCATTCTCCGGCTCGCCGTGGCCACGGCATAGGCTTCGCGCTCGACGGTCTCCGGCTTGGTGATCCGCGCGCCGAGCGCGACGGAGCCGACGGTGAGGCCGACCTCGCGCTCGATACTGGTGAGGATGCCGGCCGCTTGCCGGACGGCCCGCGGATGCTCCACCGTCGGCACGACGACCGCCGGGGCTCTCTCCTTGAGGACCCGGAGCAGATCCTGCAGGCTCGCAGCGGCCGCGGGCTGCTCGAGGTTCAGGCGGAGCGCCAGCACCTGGGAGGCGCGGCCGGCCTCCCGACAGACCTCAGCCAACTTCCGTCGCGCATCCCGCCGCTCAGAGGGGAGCAATCCCTCCACATCCACGATGACCATATCGGCCGGCGAGGCCAGGACGGCCCGCAGCTCTGGCAGATCCTCCCCGCTGACGGTGACCACCGACCGGCAGAGCGTCACGGGACGCGGGACGAAGACGAGGGGGGGAAGGATCGGCTTCTCTTCCTGGGCGAGGCGGTCGAGCCGGGCGAGATCGAAGGGGTGAATGTCGGGAAAGGGAATGCGTTTGCGCAGCACCGGAGGGAACTCCGCTGCGTGGCGGGCGATCCCCTCGACGTGCGCGGGGTGCACGCTCCATTTCCGATGGATCCCGAGCGCAATGGCCCGGACGGTGTCCGCCTCGGTATCATCGGCATTCAGCTTGACCGTGATTCCGGTCCCGGCCGCTTTTCCCGTGGCCCGGGCGTCCGCGACGAGCTTCAGGAGGGGATACCGCATGTAGGTGTACTGCTCCTGCTGCACGACGCTCCGACCTCCCGTGGCGGCGGTGTAGTCCACGATGCCCAGGTTGGCCTCTTCCACTTCCGGGGCCACCGCCAGGATCTCTTGGGCCGTCAGGACGGCGGCGGGCAACTCGGTTAGGACAAAGATCTTCAGTCGTCCGGCCACCCATCCCTGCTCCTGCTGCAACGCCCGGAGAATCCCGGAGGCGACCCGCACGTCCTCCGGGCCCTCCACCTTGGGCAGATAGATGCCGCCGATCAGATCGCCGATTGTCCGGATCACGTGGAAATAGTCGCCCGCCGCCCATTTGGTGCGGAGATTGTTCGGCCGCACGAGGATCATCTGCCGTTCCGGGAACCGGCATTCCGCCTTGATCTGGAAATGGGACCCCTCGCGGGTGAATTGCTGCTCGAGCTGGTCCGCCTTGCCGGCCGGCAGCGCGTTGGCCTTGAGAGATTCCAGTTCGTCCCGGGTGAGGAGCTGGCCCCGGAGCGCCCGGATCAGCAGGGTGAGGACGGTGCGGGCGACGTGCTTGCGGGTCGTCGCCACGGCATCCTCGAGGTCGAGGAGGAGGATGTGGGCGGCCGACTGGGCCGCCTTGACCATGAAGTACCAGTTATCCCCCGGGAAGACGTGCTCGATCGTCCGGTGGGCGTACTCCCACGCCAGCTGCCGGGCGGCCGCGTCGCGGCCCGCAGCGGGGTCGACCCGCTTGAGAGCCTCCCACCGCTCGGCCACCGCCGCCTCGGCCTGCGCGTGGTCGCCCCCGAAAGCCGCCACCACTTCGCTCCACGCGTGCACGTCCATCCTCCGGCTTCCCGAGTTTCAGGATTGTTCGATAGTCCGCGACTGTCCCGTAGGAATCGGAAATCCCAAGGCGTCGGTGAGGAACGGGAAGCTATGCTAGTGAAGATCGATTCGAGGGTCAAGCACTTTCGGTTCATGGTTCATGGTTCAGGGTTCACAGTCCAAAAGGAGGCCTCTGGTAACCGTGAACGATGAACTCTGAACCCACGTCAGTTGCGGGAGGCCTGACGAATCTGAAGCTGACGCAGGTGCTCCGCGATGGCCGCGCGGTCGTCCGCGTTGGGGGAGGTCTCGAGGTATCGCCGGAGGTCGGCGATGGCCTCGGGGAATCGCTCCATCCGACCATAGATCAGCCCCCGATCCCGGAGCTCGGTCGGGGAATCGGGATGGATGAGGAACAGGCGCTCAATCGCGCCGAGAGCGCGGGGGAAATCGTGTCGCCGGAGATAGACCCCCTTCAGGTTGTTCAGGACCCGGGCGAGGATCAGCCGCTTCGAAATGGGGAGCAGCAGATCCCGATGGAAAGGCATCTTGCCCCCGTACATCCGGTCGAGGGTCCCCCGGCAGTCCTCTTCGGAGAGGAGGATCCCGCGATGGAACGGGTCGATGAGGATGTCCCGCTCCGCACAGCGGTACTTCACGATAAAGTGCCCGGGCAGGCCCACTCCGACCAGCGGGAGACCGAGGCGCCAGGCCACTTCCATGTAAACGATGGAGAGGGTGATCGGAATGCCCTTCCGGCGATCGATGACCTCGTTGAGGAAGCTGTTCTTCGGGTCGTAATAGTCCTCCGCATTCCCCTGAAATCCCTCCTCCTCGAAGAGACAGCGGTTCACTTCTTCGATCAGGATTGCCGGCTCGAGCTCGAGGCCCACTCGGTCTCTCACCCGGTCGGCCATCCGAGTCAGCCGGTCCAGGTAACCGCCGATGTCGAGAAGGGGGTATTCCTCCGCGGCGATCAGGAGCGCCGCCTCGGCGAGGGCGATCTGCTCCTCCGAACGGGTCACCATGGCCGCGAACAGGCCCCGGATCCGCTGGATCTCACCTTGTCGCTCTTCGCGCATCCTCCCCTCAGGTGAAGAGGCTCTCGACCCGTGCCAGGTCGACCTGTTTGAGGCTTGCGACCACAAGATCGGCGGCGTGGAGTGCCTCGGCCGGGTACGAGGTGGCGACGGCGAGGCAGCGCATGCCTGCGGCGGTTGCCGCGGCCACGCCGTGGCGTGAATCTTCGATGACGAGACACTCCGGCGGTCCCACGGGCTTGGCGGGGGCCAACCGGTTGAGTCGGGCCAGGGCGGCGAGATAGGCCTCGGGGTCCGGCTTGCCCTTGACGACATCCTGTGCGGCGACGACCACCGGAAAGTATTCCCGGAGCCCGACCCGTGCGAGGATGAACTCGATCTCCTCGCGCAACGCCCCCGAGGCGATGGCCAGGGGATACTTCTGCGCAGCCCGTCGGATGAAGGCGTCGACACCCGGAAAGGGGACGAAGGTGTCGGGGAGGGCGCCGAAGAAATAGAGGGCCTTGCGTTCGCTGAGCCGCTGCACCACGGCCGGATCGGCCACCCGTCCGTGGCGCGCGAGGGCGGTGCGGAAGCAATGCCTGTCATCGAGCGCGAGGTAGGTCTGGGTGTACTCGTCCCACGACAGTGGGATCCCCTCCTCCGCCAGGACACGCGTGAGGGCCTCGAAGTGCCATCGCTCGGTGTCGACGATGACGCCGTCGAAGTCGAAAATGACAGCCCTGAGCATCGGTTCCGGCCCCTTTCACCCGCGCCGCCCCGCCCGGTCGCGGGAGAGCCGCGGGTACGCCCGACAGAGGTCGGCCAGACGGCAGGTGACACACCGGGGGCGTTTCGCGGTGCATACGAGCGCGCCGAAATCCATGAGGGCTTGGTTGAAAATCCAGGCCTTTCCTCTCGGGATCACCGCTTGGCTCAGCCGCCAGAGGCGTCGCTCGGTTTGTGCCCGTGTCGGGGACGGGCGCGCAATGAAGACCCGGGAGAGGAGGCGCATGACGTTGGTGTCGAGGATCGGGGTGTCGATGTGGAAGGCAAAACTCAGGAGGGCGCCCGTCGTCGACCGCCCTACGCCCGGCAGGGCGTGCACGTCTTCAAACGATTGTGGAAATGCCCCCCCGTGCCGACGCGTCAGGTGCCGGGCGGCCCGGTGGAGGTTGTGCGCCCGGGCGTAGTAGCCCAGCCCCTCCCAGGCTTCGCGGACCTCGCCCGGCCGCGCCGAGGCCAGCGCATCAACGGTGGGATAGCGCCGCAGGAACTTCCCGTAATACCCGAGCACCCGCTCCACCTGCGTCTGCTGGAGCATGACCTCGGATACCAGGATGCGGTACGGGTCCCGGGTCCTCCGCCAGGGCAGATCACGACCGTAAGACCGATACCATCGAAGGAGTCGACGCTGGAACGTCCGGACAATGGCAGGATCGATGGCCGGTCGGCTCACCCTCCCTCCCGCAACAGGCGCCGCGTGACGAGGGCCTCGATCACGGGGCGATCCGCCTCGAGGAAGTCGAACTCGCCCAGCTCTTCCCGCGTGACCCATCGGAGACCGGCAAACTGCCGATTGCGGAGCTGGCCGGAATAACCCGGAATGTGGAAGACGTAGAGCTCCACCTCCCGGTCAGGGTAGCGGTGCTCGAGGCGGCAGAGGAGGGGTCCGATCTCCGGTTCGATGCCGAGCTCTTCCTCGAGTTCCCGGCGAAGGGACGCACTGGGTTCCTCGCCGTCCTCTACCTTGCCGCCGGGGAACTCCCATCGGTACTCTCCCCAGCTCCCCTTGTCCCGCTGGCAGATCAGGATGCGCTCCCCCCGCGTGATGATCCCTGCCGTCACTGCCATGGGCATCCGCATCCTCCGGAGGGTGAGGCAGGGGGAACGTATCAGATCGCATCTGGAGCGTCAAGGTGGCGGGCGCGCCGTCGGGTGCGGCAGTGAGGGATCGGAGAACGGCGAGGCGGAAGAGCCGTTGCCCGAACGACTCCTGCCTGCTACCATTCCGGGAAGGCACAGGGGGAGGACGAGGGTAGTGCAGGACGACGAGCGATTTCCGCTGGCCAGACGGGTGGGTCGGGCCTGCGGCAGGGTGGCAGGCCAATTCGGGACCGGGACCTTTCGGGGTTACCTGGTCCTCTTCGCTCCGATCTATCCCAACGTCGGGGCGGTTCCGGTCGGGGCGCTCCATGTGGGGGTCGAGTCCTTTCTGGTGTGCAATACCTTCGTCTGGCGGCAGCATCTCAAGGGCCGACGCTGGGCGACCTCGATTCTCCTTCATGAGGTCGGGCACCTCAAGGACTTCGCCGAGCATCCCTGGCAGCTGCTCCCGCTCGTCCTCGGTCGCCTCACGGCCCCGCACCTCCGCTCGGTGCGGGTCCTGCTCTCCCTCTACTACCTGTATTTGGAGGGAAAGGCGAATCTGCGGGCCCTCGATGAGGGGGCCTCGCCTACCGTCCTCGCCGTGAGCTACCTGAGCTACCTCCGCGGCCTCCGCAGGGCCCTCCCACGATCCCGCCGCTAGCCCACATGAATTGCCTGCAGCGGATGTGTCGGCTCAAACGTGCAACGCGACCAGCCTGGCTGCGGCCACGGCCGACAGGAAAGGACCTTCGGCAGCCGTGAGATGGCCTACACATCTGCGTGATCGCTATCGGCTTCTGCAGTTCTACTATCTGGGTACTCCGCTGTTCGTGCTCCTGGATCTCCTTTTTGCGGCCAACATCCGTGCGGCAGCGCTGGAACAGTACCCGGTGCTGAAATACGGCTACTACGTCCTTTGTCTGGGATGCGGCATTCTCACTCGGACCGTTCCACCGCTGTCTGCGGTGGTGGCATTGATCGAAAGCTCGGTCAACATCCTGCTATTGATTCTCGGAGTCATGGTTCCCTATTTTCAGCTCATCGCGCAGGTGGCGTCCAACAAGAGGATCGGGACCGCCGGCATGACGCCGGCGCTGGTGGTGAATTTCGCAATCTCGGCGACCATCTGGGCCGTCAGCTTCTATCAGAACCCAGTTCTCTCTGGCCCCCGACATCATGAGGGCGGTCGGCGGTAGCCGGCCGCCTTGCTCGGGACGGGCCTCACCTTCTCTTTGGCGGGGGCTTCTCGGGAGGTGACGGAGACGGACCGGCTTCGAATGTGGCGGTCGGGGGTGTATACTGGGGGCATGCCGAACGAGCGACGCTACCAGCTCCAATCGGAAGAGGCAAACCGGCAGCTCGACACCCTCCTCGCCGGGCTCGGCGTTCACCCGGAGACATCGCAGTACTA
>DASRUH010000079.1:0-4776 GCA_035655535.1 Methylomirabilis sp. (SeqCode) | reverse complement strand
CTCGGCGCCCGTTCCTATAACGGCCGTCATGAGGTCCTCGGCTATCTGCGTATGCGTCTGGATGATCCCCCCGCGGTTCGCCTCAGCCGGATGCGCCGCACCCCCCATGGCGAACTCGGATTCCAGCGCGACCATCTCCGCCGGCGATACGGTGCCCACCGAGATGACCGCCGAGCTCGTCATGACCACCCGCTGCCCCTTGCACAGGGTGAAGGACGCGCCTCCCGGAGGCGCAATGGTGGCGCAGTCATCGACGACAGTGAGGCGGCTGATGCCCGTCTTGCGATCGTGCTCGGCGACAACGACCGTCCCCCGGATTCCGGCGACCGCGTTCGGCGTGCGGATTTCGATCTCATCGCCTGGCTTCATCAGCTTTGGAACCACGATGACCCGGATCTTCCCATCGGACAGGTCGTAGACCGTTTTGGAGCCGCCGGTGGGAAGGACCTCGGACCGCACCTCGAAACGCGTCAGTTCCCGGACCGTGACGCTGCTGCGCCCGCCGAAGAGCATCCGCGCCATCGACTCCTCGCGCGTGTTCACGATATCGCGGAGGAAGAGGTTGTCTTTGAACTGTAGCGAAACCGGGGTGGTAGCTTGACGGGTGAGATCCACCTGGCCCTGCACTTGGGTGACGACGCCGGCAGCGGTGGGCGGCTGGGCGAGAGCGGTCAGGGGGAGCAGGAGCCCGACGAGCGCTACCCACACACAGCCTGCGGCGCGGCGGCATGCTCCTTCCACGGCCTGTCCTCCTCTGGTGGACGTACGTTAGGGGGTCATATAGAACTTCCCTGTCCCTGTCAAGCCAAATGTGCCCGACAGTGGCCGGCGGACCCGCTCACCCCGGCACCGCGCTTGTGGCCCGACGGGTGACGACCTCCTCGAGGGCCTGTTGCTCCTCGCCGCCGAGGCCGAGGAACTGCACACCCGATTCGTCACCCCGGCTCCAGGCCACCCGCGCGCGAAGGGCAAATGTCACGGGGCTCTCGGGGAGCTTGAAGCGGATCCCCACCTCCTCATGAATCGGCAGCGGGCTCGGGCTTCGGACTGCGGCCCCGCCCGTGCTCAGGTTCTTCATCGAGGCATAGACGGCAAACTCGCGATCGAGGTTCACGGCGATCGGAACCTCCACGGGGACCCGGGGAGCCGTGCGTCGCGGTTCGGTGTCCACGGCGTACACCTCCACCGAGGCCTCGCGGCCCTTCACCTTCAGCTCCCCCAGAGGATGGACGGGGAAGAGATCGCCGATGGCCCGGCGCGTCTCTTCGCCGATGACGATCGCGACCTTGAATTCCTTGGCCAGCCCCTCGAGCCGAGAGGCCAGGTTCACTGTATCCCCGATGGCGGTGAATTCCAGCCGCTGCACCGACCCCATGGTGCCCACGATGGCCTCCCCGGTGTTGATCCCGATCCCGATCCGCAATGGCTCCCCGCACCGGGCGACCCACCGCAATTCCAGCGCCGCCGTCTGCTCCTGCATCTCGAGGGCCGTGCGGAGTGCCCGCGCCGCGTGATCGTCGAACTCCAACGGCGCCCCGTACAGCGCCATGATGGCGTCGCCGATGAACTTGTCCACCGTGCCGCCGTGCTTGAAGACGATCTCGGTCATGGCGGAGAGGAACTCCTGGAGCAGGGCCGCCACCTCTTCCGGTGCCAGGCGCTCCGCGATGGACGTGAACCCTCGGATGTCGGCGAAGAGGACCGTCACCTGCCGGCGGGAACTGCCAAGACTCAACCGCCCGGGATGACGGACGATCTCCTCCAGAATCGCGGGCGAGAAATAGCGCGAGAGCCTGCGCTTCTCCCGCTCTTCCTGGACATAATTCCTGAGGACGACGACGCCGTACCCCATGACCAGGGCCGAGGTCGTCGGGACGACCTCGAGCCAGAGGCTCCAGAGGAGGAAGGCACCGATGCAGAAAAGGCCGTACGTGGCCGTCAGGCCGGCGATCAGCCCAAAGGCCTTGAGCGGCCGGAAGCGGAAGCCGATGAGCGCGGCAGCGGGAGCAGCAATGCATACCAGGAAGAGATGAACGGAGCGCGGCGGATGTGAGACCGGGTTACCTTGGAGCAGGGTCTCGAGGAGATTCGCCTGGATCTCCACCCCCGACATCCGCTGCTCGCCGGCGAAGGGGGTGGGGAAGAGGTCCTGGAGGCTGGCCGCCATCCCGCCGACCAGCACGACCTTGCCGGCGAACGTCTCCGGCCCGACCTCACCGCGCACGACCTGATAATACGGGACCACGGGAAAGGTCCCGGCCGGGCCACGGAAGTTGATCAGCATCGGCTGCCCCGGCGACCGCGGCTCCGCCGCCCCCGAAACGAGCTGGAAGAGCCGATATGCGAAGCTCGGGCGGAGGGTCCCCTGATGCTCTTGCGCCAGCATCGCCTGGCGGACGAACCCATCCGAATCCAGGAGGACGTTGTTGAAGCCGAATCCCCACGCCCGCTCCCGGATCGACGGGAGGGGAGGATTCAGATTTTCCTTGAGGTAGAGACTCCCCTCGACCTCGCTGAAGAAAGCGGCCAGGACCACGTTGCCGTCCCTGCCGACCGCGACAGCCAGGGCCCGGTCCTCCTGCGGACCGGCCCGGTCCGGCTTGTCGAAGGTAATGTCGAAACCGATGGCGAGCGGGCGTCCTTGACGGACGATATCGATGAGCGAGGCGTGGAGGGACCGGGGCCAGGGCCACTGCAGCTGGAGCTCGTCGAAGGAATCCTCATCGATGGCGATAATGAGAATGGGCGAGCGCGGCTGCTGGGTGCCGCGCATGAGGAACCGGGCATCGAGCGTCTTCAGCTCGGGGGCATCGAACAGACCAAGCAGGTACAGCCCACCAAGGACCGCGCCGAGGGTAAGCGCCCAGGCGGCCCGCCACGTCTGTTGCCGCCACCCGGGCATCACCCCGCCTCTCTCAGGAGCGCGCTGAGCTCTTGAACCGCCACACACCCACCTCGCGCCCGCGTCCCTCCCAAGGGGGTTTCAAAAGTCAGTCGGGACCTCCTGATGGATGATGGGACCCAACTCCCGGCCCAGGTCCCGGAGCTTCAAGAGGTCGAAGGAAGGGAAGTCGGGCGCCACCTCCTTCGAGGATTTCCCACGCCGGCTGACCTGGACGACGCCGAACGCCTTCCCTCCGGGGAGCAGGAGGGGGGCGGTCACCATTTTCTGAATCTCGAGTGACCGCTTCTCCTTCCCACGGATCCGCTCGTAGATGTCGAGGTGTCGGACCTGGCCGACCTCGTTGTCGATCCGCCCCCTGCGCGACACCAAGACCTCTCCGGCGATGCTCGATGTGTGCACGGGAAAGACGTTGGTCCTGCCCGCGTAGTGCGGGAGCGGATACGCGAACCGAAGCAGTCGCCCCTGATCCTTCACGAGGAGGATGGCCACATCCTCGGGACCGACCGCAAAGGACTGGGCCAGGCAGACACCGGTCCGGCTGATCAGCCGCTCGAACAGGTCCGGGCCTGACGTCCCCGTCTTCTGCCAGCCCTCGAGGTCGCGCCGGATCTCCTCCGGGACCCGCTCGGCCACGCGTCTGACCAGCGCCCGCCGATCAGGGTCCCGCAGCCTCTCGTCGCTTCGCCGATCCATCCCTGATCGGCGGTCGCGGAGCGCGGTCTCTGTGATCACCCGCGCCTGCATTGCCCCCTCGTGAGCACGCCCCACTCTCCTTGCAAAATAGAAATTAACCCAGCGCCGACCCGCCCACTGCTTCCCCAAAAGGGTCCCAAGTATCCCTCAGGGAGTAAGCCCCTGTCAAGCGCGGAAGACCGTGAATTCAGGACAGACGACGGCACTTCAAGAAGGGCGGATGTGACGGACGGACTTCACGGGTGGATGCTGAGACAGGGCCGGTGCTTTGGTGAGCTCCAAGATCAGGGGTGCCATGCGCCGTCGGTGGCATGGTGCAGTTCGTGGCCGCAGTATGTGAAATCCCACTTCTGACAGAAGAGGGTGTTGGTCTTTGGATTGTAGAACGCTCTGACCTCCCGGCGGCCGACGATCGCGGGAAGCACGGAGAGCTTCTCGTATTCCTGTTGCAGACTCTTTCGGTCGAGGTAGACGACCCTGATTCGCAGGTCGTGCTCTTCCCGGTACGCTTGCCGTGGGGCCGTCGCGCAGCCGACGGATAAGAGGAAGAAGGCTATCGCGAGGAGCCGGCCAACGAGCGCTCGCCGCGACCACCGAGGAGTACAGGCGTAGGATCTGTCCATAGCTTCCAAGAGACACGCTCTCTCGGGGACATTCCTTCAGCCTCTCTCCTGAGCGTCGCGTCACATATCCTGAAGGCCCGGCTCCCTTGTTCCTTTCGTCTCACCAGGGAAGGACGTCGCTCACCGCCCCCTGAGATTGCAAGCCCAGGGCCATCCCCTCACCCTGCGATCGCGCGATCGTGTCGGACCCTGTCCGGTGCCAGCTGCGTTCATGTAAGTCCTCGTCAGGTCGGCGCTCGCAGGCATGAGGCGACACCCACTCGCGTCCGGCCACAACTGCACTCGACGCCTCGAAGCTGTATCAAGAATCGCACATCGCTGTCGGGAAATCGGACATCGCGTGCGCGACATCGAAGCGCCACGACGACATGGCGTGTGATTGCCCAAAACGCTTTGCTGCTGCTCGTGGAGCCGGCGGTCGGGGTTGAACCGACGACCTGCTGATTACGAATCAGCTGCTCTGCCACTGAGCTACGCCGGCCAAACGATGGGACAAATTCTAGGCTCGTCATCAGGCTGAGTCAAGGGAGCCGCCAAGCAGCAGTCCGAGCCAGA
>DASRUH010000078.1:0-4975 GCA_035655535.1 Methylomirabilis sp. (SeqCode) | reverse complement strand
CACTCTTCGATTGCTCTCTGCGGAGACGACGAGTCCCCGCACTTTGGGGAAGGCCTTGACGAGTTGCTCGGCGAGGCGGGAGGCGGCGGAGGAGTAATCCGCCATCTGTGCTTCGACGGGGCTCAGCACGAGGATGAGCGGAACTATGGTGAGAAACAGCCAGCCTCGGTGTCTCTTCATCGTCGAGACCTCCGATGACGCCGATTTTCCTCGTCCCACGCCAGGAGGGAGACCGCTTGCAGACCCCGATACAAAACGCCGTTAGGAAATATTCTGCAAAGCACCGACCTTACTATCACTCTCCTTGAGGGATTGTCAAGGAATTTCTTTCCAAAACCGGCGCTCCCTTGAGGCTGCGCACGGGTCTATAATTCGCTAGTTAGATGCCCTATGGTCTCTCAAAATGCTCCACGGGTTCAGGGTTGGGGTTCGGGGTTGAGGGTTCAGGGGTTGGGACGCGACAGCGGGTACTCCACCAGTTCGATAAGAATCCCGTGAGCCCCTTTCGGGTGGATGAAGACCACCCGGGTCCCATCCGCCCCCGGCCTCGGCGTGTCGTCAAGCAGGGGAACCCCGGCCCGCCGGAGCTCTGCCATGGTCCGATCCAGATTCTGGACCTCAAGACAGATGTGATGGATGCCCTCCCCCCGCTTCTCGAGGAACTTCTCGAGCGGGTTTCCCTTTTCCGTCCCCTCGACGAGCTCGATCTCGGTGTCTCCCACGGGAAAGAAGGCAACCTTGGCCTTTTCCGTCTCCACCACCTCGGTCCGCTCGCACTTCAGTCCGAGCACCCGCTCAAAGAATCGGGTTGCCTCGTCCACGCTCCGCACGGCCACCGCGATATGCGCCACCTTTTTAATCATCGTTGCATGCACCCTGAACCGCGATCTAGACCGTGATAGTTTCGCGGTGCTCGCCGAACACCTGGCGCAGGACGCGGCAGATCTCGCCGATCGTGGCATACGCCTTGACCGCGGCCAGGATGAACGGCACCAGATTCGCATCTGCGCGCGCCGCCGCCTCGAGGTCCGCTAGTGCGCGCCCCACGGCGCGCTGATCCCGCCGGCCCCGGACCTCGCCGAGGGACCGCCGGCGCTCCGCCTCGATGCTCGGGTCCACCCGGAAGGTAGGAATCCTGACCGCCTCAGCGGTCGTATATTCGTTGAGGCCGACGACGATCTTCGATTTGCCCTCCACCTGCGCCTGCTCCCGATAGGCGGATTCCTGGATCTCTTTCTGGATGTACCCGATCTCGACGGCCCTGAGCATCCCGCCGAGCGCCTCGATCCGAGCGAGGTAGGCGCGCGCCTGCTCTTCGAGCCGATTGGTCAGGCTCTCGAGGAAGTAGGAGCCGCCCAGGGGATCGACCACATCGGCGCTCCCGGTCTCGTACGCGATGATCTGCTGCGTCCGGAGCGCGATCCGGGCGGATTCCTCGGTGGGGAGCCCGAGCGCTTCGTCCCGCGAGTTCGTGTGAAGCGACTGCGTCCCGCCCAGGACCGCGGCGAGGGCCTGGAGCGCCACGCGAGCGATGTTGTTCTCCGGCTGCTGCGCGGTCAGGGTCACCCCGGCCGTCTGCGTATGAAAACGGAGCATCCACGATTGCGGCTGCTGGGCTCCGAAGCGCTCTCGCATCAGCGAGGCCCAGAGACGCCGGGCGGCGCGGAACTTGGCCACCTCCTCGAAGAAATTATTGTGACAGGCGAAGAAGAACGACAGCTGGGAGGCGAAGGCGTCCACGTCGAGGCCGGCCTTGATGGCCGCGTCGACGTAGGTCACCCCGTCGGCGAGCGTAAAGGCGAGCTCCTGGGCCGCCGTGGCGCCTGCCTCCCGGATGTGGTAGCCGCTGATGCTGATCGGATGCCACTTGGGCATCCGCTCGGCGCAAAAGGCGAAGAGATCCGTGATGAGGCGCATGGAGGGGCCGGGCGGGAAGATGTACGTGCCCCGCGCGATATACTCCTTCAGGATGTCGTTCTGCACGGTGCCGCTGAGCTTCTCCGGAGGCACCCCCTGCTTCTCCCCGACCGCGACGTACATGCAGAGGAGAATGGCGGCGGTCGCATTGATCGTCATGGACGTGCTGACCCGGTCGAGGGGGATGCCGTCCAGGAGACGCTCCATGTCCCCCAGCGAGTCGATGGCGACGCCCACCTTGCCCACCTCCCCATGGGCTTCGGGCGCGTCCGAGTCGTAGCCGATCTGGGTGGGGAGGTCAAAGGCCACGCTCAGGCCGGTCTGGCCCTGCTCCAGCAGATAGCGGAACCGCCGGTTGGTTTCTTCCGCTGATCCGAAGCCGGCGTACTGCCGCATCGTCCAGAGACGGCCCCGGTACATGGTCGGCTGAATGCCCCGGGTGAAGGGGTACTCGCCCGGGAAACCGCACTTGGCCCGGTAGTCCCAGTCGGCGAGATCGAGGAGGGTGGAGAGGCGATCGGTCGCGATCCCCGAATGGGTCAGGAACTCCTTCTGCCGTTCAGGGGCGCGGGCCAATGCCTTCTTGAGAACCCCCTCCTCCCACGCCCGCATCGCTTGTTTGAGTCGTTCCTGATCTTCATGAGACATCATTCTGCTCCCTGCCGACCGACGCAAGGGTTCACTGTTCACAGTTGACAGTTCACAGACGGAGAGCCCGAACTTACCGTGAACCGTGAACTGTGAACCAGACTGCCGCCTTACTCGATGACCACCAGGGGATAGCCCCCGCCCACCGCCTCACCCTCTTTGACGCGAATCTCCCGCACGGTGCCGGGTCCGGAGGCCCGGAGCTCGTTCTCCATCTTCATTGCCTCGACCACGATGATGTCCGCCCCCGCGCTCACCTGGTCTCCCACCCCGACGAGGATGCGCACCACCTTGCTCGGCATCGGGGAAGCGATCACCTGCCGGCCCTCGTGCACGGCCGCCGCCTTGCGCCTCACGGCCTTCAGGCGCCGCTCCCGCTCGGTCAGGACCTCGACCTGGTGCACCTCGCCTTGCACCCCCACGGCATAGGGGCTCACGCCCGTGATGATGTCGACCTCATACGAAGCGCCATCCACGATCAGCGAGTAGCAGCGCTCGGAGACACGGACGCAGTCCACTTCCCACGAGACCCCATCCATCGAGAGACGGAAGAGGGATCCTTCCACGCCGGTCACCGTGATGCAGTGTTCCTGGTCTCCGATGCGTGCGAAAAGCTCCACGATCACCTCCGGTGATCCGGTTCACAGTTCACGGTTCACCGTTCACGGCAAAGGCCGGATCGTGCACTCTGAACGTTCAGCCACAAACTGCCATGAAGTCCGCCTGGAGCGTTCGCGGAAATTCCAAGGATCTTCATCCGTGAACTGTCAACTGTGAACAGTGAACTTCTTAGCGGCGCCACACGGCGGCCTGACGGGCCGCCAAGGTCCACGCCGAAATCGGGGCCGCGCCCCGTGCCGGGCCCGCCGGCTTCCGATCCTGCTCCGTCACGTACACATGGATGGCGGCCGCCAAGACCCCCACGTCGCGGTGTCGGGTCTGCCCCGGTTTTCCTCGCTGGAGAAAGGCGTCGACGAAGGTCGTGTCCACGTCCCCACTGAGGAACGCCTGGTCCGACATCACCTCTACGAGGAAGGGGATCGTCGTCTTGATGCCCGCAACGAGGTAGTCACCGAGCGCCTGCCGCATCCGACTGATCGCCTCGGGCCGATCCTGGCCCCACGCGATCAGCTTGGAGATCAGGGGATCGTAGTATATCGGCACCTCGAAGCCTTCGTACACCCCGGTGTCATCCCGAATCCCCGGGCCGGCCGGGGGTCGGTAGAGCACGATCCTGCCGGGGAAGGGGGAGAAGTTGTTGGCCGGGTCCTCGGCATAGATGCGGCACTCGATGGCGTGGCCGCGGCGTGTCACGTCCTCTTGACGGAGGGCAAGGCGCTCGCCGGCCGCGACCTGGATCTGGCTTTTCACGAGATCGATTCCCGTGGTCATCTCGGTCACAGGATGCTCCACTTGGAGCCGCGCGTTGATCTCCAGGAAATAGAAGTTGCGATCCCCGTCGACCAGGAACTCCACCGTCCCCGCATTCTGGTACCCGCACCCCCGGGCCAAGGCCACCGCTGCTTCGCCCATCCGACGACGCAGCTCGGGGGTCACGAAGGGCGAGGGGGCCTCCTCGACCACCTTCTGATGGCGCCGCTGCAGGGAACACTCCCGCTCGCCGAGGTAGAGGGTGTGGCCGGATGCATCGGCGAGGATCTGTATCTCGATGTGGCGGGGACGGCTGAGATATTTCTCGATGAACACCGCAGAATCGCCAAAAGAGGATTGGCCCTCGGAACGGGCGGCGCGGATCGCCGACGCCAGCTCGGCCGCCTCGCGGGCGACCCGCATGCCCTTCCCGCCTCCTCCGGCGGCTGCCTTGATGAGCAGCGGAAATCCGATCTCGGGCGCCCGGCGGAGGATCTCCTCATCGCTGAGATCCTGGTCAATTCCCGGAACGGTGGGTACCCCTACCTGCTTGGCGAGACGGCGGGAGGCGGTCTTGGACCCGCTGAGCCGCAGCGTCTCCGACGAGGGGCCGATGAAGACGACCCCGGCCTTCTCGCAGGCCTCGGCGAAACTGGGATTCTCCGAGAGGAACCCGTAACCGGGGTGAATGGCTTCGGCCTGGCTCTGCCGGGCGATCTCCAGGATCCGATCGACCCGGAGGTAGCTCTGGGCCGACGGCGAGGGGCCGACCCAATAGGCCTCATCGGCTTTTCGGACGTACAGCGACCAGCGGTCGGCGTCGGAGTAGATCGCCACTGTCCGGATTCCGAGTTCACGGCACGCGCGGATGACCCGGAGCGCGATTTCCCCCCGATTCGCGATCAGAATCTTTTGAAACATAGTTCACGGTTCAGGGTTCACGGTTCACAGTTCACGGATGATACCGGGTCTCTCTTTCTTGGCAGCAACATCACATCGTCTGGCCTCGAATCGGCCCACATCGCCTGTTCCCGCTCGA
>DASRUH010000077.1:0-16122 GCA_035655535.1 Methylomirabilis sp. (SeqCode) | reverse complement strand
CTCGATTCCGCCGCAGATGCAGAAGGCGCTCCGCGCGACGATCCAGGCGCAGCTCTATCCGATGGCCCGCTATCGGGAGGGGCGGCTCCTGGCCGGAGCCGGGCTTGCCACCGCCATGATTGATCTCAGCGATGGGCTCGCCTCGGATCTCACCCGGCTGGCGGAAGAGAGCCGGGTCGGAGTGCGCATCTTTGCGGATCGGATTCCGGTGGACGCTCCCACTGGGCAGGTAGCGGAGTTACTCGGGCTGGATGCCCTGAAGCTCGCCATCGGCGGGGGGGAAGACTTTGAGCTCCTCTTTACCAGCGGGGCGCCTCCGAGAGCGGTCGAGGAGACCCTGGTCCATCAGGGCTTCGCCCGACCGGTTCCCATCGGCGAGGTCCTGCGCGCGGACGCAGGCGTCTTCCTCGTCGGTCCCCGGGGGAAGCGGACGCCGCTCACAGGCGGGTTCGAACATTTCCGTTAGATCCGTTGCCCCCGCTCCGCGGGCTGCTTCGGCAGCCGGACCCTCACCTTCACGATACTCCGCTTGTCCGATTCCGCGACGACAAAGCGGATGCCTGCGTAGTGCACCTCCTCTCCCGCGTCGGGGATTTTTTGGAAGAGGGAGAGGAGGAAGCCGCCGAGCGTTTCAAATTCCCCTTCGGGGAGCCGGATACCCAGCTCCTCGCCGAACCGGTCAACCTCGAGACGCGCATCGACGAGATAGGATCCGTCCGGGAGGCGCCTGACCGGAGGCGGTTCCTCCTCGTATTCGTCCTCGATCTCCCCCACGATCTCCTCCAGGAGATCCTCGATCGCCACGATCCCCACCACCCCCCCGTACTCGTCCACCACCACGGCCATGCCGACCCGACCCCGCTGCATCTCCTGGAGCAGGGCGTCGATCGGCTTCGTCTCCGGAACGAAGTAGGCGGGACGGATAAGGGGAGCGAGGGGCGAGGCGGGATCGGCGGTCAGCAGGTCGAAGGCGTGGACGATTCCGACGATGTTGTCGATCCGCTCCTCGTACACCGGGATCCGCGAGACATCATGCTCGCTGACCGCAGCCGCCGCCTCGGCCGCGCTCGCCCCGGCGGGAACCGCGACCACCTCGATGAGCGGGGTCATCGCCTCCTTGACGGTGGTCTCCGAGAAATGGATGATCTTGTGGATCATCCGCCGCTCCTCGGTGTCGAGGTTGGCCTGGCGGTTGCCCTCTTGGACCAGAAGTTTCAGCTCCTCTCGGCTGATGTAGGGATCGCGCGCCGTGGCGGGGAGCCTGAGGGGGATCAGGAGCAGCGTGGACGCCCGATGAACAATGGCGGTGAGGGGGGCGAAAAGGCGAAGGCATACGTAGAGGGGCGGAGCCAGGAGGGGAGTAAGGCGATCGGCGTGTTGCCGGAAGTAGGCCTTGGGGACCATCTCCCCGAAGAGGAGGAGCAGGGGCGTGAGGAAGACCGTCGCATAATACTCCCGGCCCTGCCCGAGGAGGAAGATGCAGAGGAGGGCGGCGACCGCCGCATTGGTGACGACGCACAGGTTCGTCCCGACCAGGGTCGTTGCCAGGAGGCGGTCCGGTCGCTCCAGCAACCGTTCGGCGACCTGGGCCCCCTTTGCGCCGGCGACCGCCTGGTGGCGGATCTTGATCCGATTGCACGAGATCAAGGCCATCTCCGAGCCGGAGAAGAAGGCCTCCAGGGCGATCAGGCACAGCATGAAGAGAAGCAGCATCACGATCATGCCGTCTGCTCCGCGGGGGGTCGATCGAACTCGTCCACGATCTCCCCGACCAGCTCTTCCAGGAGGTCCTCGAGGGTCACGAGCCCGGTGGTGGTGCCGTACTCGTTGACCACGATGGCCATGTGGACCCGGTGTCGCCGCAACTCTTTGAGGAGCGTGTCGATTCGGGTGGTCTCGGGGATGAAGAAGGGGGGCTGGAGCAGGGAACTCAAGGTCGGCGGCGGTGCCCCTTCCACTTTGACCCGGAGGAGGTCTTTCGCATTGAGGATACCCACGATGCGGTCGGCCGTGGCCTGGTAGACGGGGACCCGGGAAAAAGCGGCCTTCGTGACGGCCGCGACCGCTTCCTCGAAAGGGAGGTTGACATCCAGACAGAACATCTGGCTGCGCGGGGTCATCACCTGGCGGACCGGCACCTCGGCAAAGGCCAGGACGCGCTGGATCATCTTATGCTCGGTCGGATCAACGACGCCTTCCTCCCGTCCGACGTCCAGGATGACCTTGAATTCCTCTTCGGAGATGCCGGAGGGACTCAGCGCCGGGGCCACGCCAAGTGCCCGCAGGCAAAGATCGACGACCCTCTTCATAACGATGCGCAGCGGGGTGACGAGGCGGGAAAAGAGTTCCAGGGGGCGCGCAATGAAGTAGGCGACCCTTTCCGCATGGGCGACCGCCACCATCTTGGGAGTGAGTTCCCCGAAGATCAAGATCAGGGGGAGGGCCAGGACCACCGATACCCACGCCCGGTGCGGTCCCCAGAGGTAAAGGACCAGGGACGTCATGGTGACCGAGGCGGTGACGTTAACGAGCTCGTTGCCGATCAGGATGGTGACGATCGTCCGGACGGGCCGCTCGAGCAGCCTGAGGGCTCGGCCCGCCCGCTCGGGATCGGTCTGGGCGAGATGCTGGAGGCGCAGCCGGCTCAGCGAGAAGAGCGCCGTCTCGGAGGCCGAGAAGAAGCCCGAGAGGGCAAGCAGGATGAGGAGACCGATCAGATAGAGAAGCGTCGTTTCGTCCAAAGATCCAATCTGTATACCGGCGGCGTGACCCTCGACACCGTATGCGGGGTCGGGGTCAGGCGTGCTGGTACATTACTTGCAAAACGAGTCTGAAGGATTCCCTTCAACAAAACAGTGGCTTTACAAGATTTTCTACCGTATCATATCAGATTCAATGGGGTGTGTAAAGGCTCAGTCGGCGGGGGCGATCGGTTATGAGCATCGGCAACAAGATTCTCCTGGCCTTCCTGGTCGTTATCCTGTCCACCACGATCATGGCCACCCAGCACACGATTCTGGGCTCGACCGACCGTGTCTTCCAAGATTACCTAACCGTCTTCACCAGTCTGCTCGTGGGTGGCGTGGCGGCCAGATTTCTCACGGTGATGATCGCCAAGAGGATGGAGGACTTGGTCGCCGCCACGCGGGTCATCAGCCAGGGAGACCTGTTGAAGGAAGTCCCGATCGACTCCAAGGACGAACTGGGGCAGCTCGCCGATGCCTTCAACCGGATGGTCATCAGTCTCCGGGAGGTGGTCCGGGAGACGAAGGGCGTGACGGACAAGGTGGGGAAATCGACGGCGGCCTTGAACGAAACGGCCGAGGCGACCAACAAGGCCACCGAGGAGATCGCGCTGCGCGTCGGCCTGATCGCCAGGGGCGCGGAACGGCAGGTGGCGTTGGTCGGCGAGGGATCTCGGGTGGTGAATGAGCTCGCCCTCTCGGCGGGCGAAATTTCCGCCCGGGCGCGCTCGACGGCCGAGGCGGTGGCGGAGGCCGGGGGCACCGCCGAGTCGGCGGAAAAATCGGCGCAGGAGGCTATGAAGAAGATGGGAGAGGTCTTCGGCCTCCTGGAAGGCCTGGCCATGGGGGTCAAGGGCTTCGGGACCAAGACGCAGCAGATCGGGACGATTGTGGATGTCATCACCCGGATCGCCCACCAGACCCACCTGCTCGCGCTGAATGCCACCATCGAGGCCGCGCGGGCGGGCGAACACGGACGGGGCTTTGCGGTTGTCGCCGACGAAGTCCGGAAGTTGGCTGGCGACGCGGGATCCTCGGCAGAGCAGATCGCCAAGCTGGCGCAGGAAGTGCGCGAGGAAAGCGGCCACGTGCTCTCGTCGATGGAGACGGTGGGGAAGGGGATCGAGTCCGGTCGGGGGGGCCTCCGCTTCATCGAAGGATCCCTGCAAGAGATCGTGCGTACGGTGATCCAGCAGGTCAAGCGGGTGCAGGAGATCTCCCATCTGACCGAACAACAAACCCTGGGGGCCAAGGCGTTAGTGAAGACGATCGACGAGATTGCCGAGGTTGCTCGGGAGCACGCCCATTCGACCCAAGAAGCCTCGACGTCGACCCAGCAGCAGATTGCCTCGATGGAGCAGATGGCGTTGCGCGCTCACGAGCTGAGCGTGATGGCGGATAAGCTACGCGAGAAGATTTCCCGGTTCCGCGTCCATGTCTAGCAAGGCGGAAAGCCTCGCCGCATCCGAGGGGCGCCTCTTCGTCCTGCTCCAGGTCCGTGGGGAACCCTTTGCCCTCCCGTCGGAACAGGTGCGCGCGGTCACCCCGGTCGGGCGGACCACGCGGATCATGCACGCCCCCCGGCAGATCCGGGGCGTGATGAATTGGCGGGGGAAGGTCCTCACCCTCTACGACCTGGGCGAGGATCTGGGTTTGCCGGGTCCGCGGGTCCTCGCCCCCTTCGCGGTGGTCCTGGCCCCGGAACATGCGGACGTCGACGTCGCCGTTTTGGCCGAACAGGTGAGGGAAGTGCGTGCCATTTCCGAGGAGCTGCTGGAGCCGCTCGCCGAGACGCGGGGCCTCTCCCACGGGGTGATCGACCTGGACGGCCTGCCCGTCATGGTGCTCGATCCGACGTCGCTCCTGCATCGTCTCGCCCTGGCGGTCGTGTCCGCGTCCTCCGCTGGATAAGAAGGGGCACGCCGGTGGATCTCAGCAAGTACCTGCCGATCTTTCTGACCGATTCCCAGGAGCATCTGCAGCGGATGGACGAGTTTCTGCTGCGGCTCGAGCGCAGCCCCGAGGACGGGCAGGCGATCGATGCGCTCTTCCGCTCGGCCCATTCCCTCAAAGGCATGGCGAGCACCATGGGCTTTGACGAGCTGGCGAAGGTCGCGCATTCCCTCGAGAGCTTCCTCGATCCGTACCGGAAGGGGCTCCAGCGGATCGACCGGAAGGCCATCGACCTCCTGCTGCAGGGAGTGGACCTGTTGCGCACGTCGGTCGCGCAGGTGGCCGAGGGGAAGGGGTCGGGGGAATCGGTGAAGAAGGAGTCCAAAGAGGGTGGATCGCCGCTGTCGCCGCCCGCCGTCCAAGGCGGCGCGCCCCGGCGGGAGGGCATGCTGCGGGTGGCTCCGGAACTCTTGGATGATCTCATCGACCTGACCGGCGAGCTCCTCATCGCCCAGGAAGACCTGGGGAACGAAGACCGGATCGCCAGGGTTCAGACGCTCGTGCAGGCGGTCGGTCATCAGGCGATGCGCCTCAGGATGGTGCCGCTCCAGACGGTTGCGGATCGTTTCCCGCGGATGGTCCGCGACGTGGCACGACAGGGCGGCAAAGAGGTGGCCTTCGAGGTCCTGGGCAAGGATGTGGAGATGGATCGGGCGCTTCTCGAGAGCCTTGCCGATCCGCTGATGCACCTCCTCCGGAACGCGGTGGACCACGGCATCGAGATGCCGGAGGAGCGGACCCGGGCGGGCAAGGCGGCCGAGGGGAGGGTGTGTGTGGAGGCGTCTCGAACCAGGGACGGCGTCGTCGTCCGGGTGACCGATGACGGCCGGGGGATCGATCCGAACGCCATCCGGCAGACGGCCGTGGCGCGAGACCTGCTGGCCGAGGAGAAGGCCCGGGCGCTGTCGGAGGCCGACCTCTTCCGCCTGCTCACCCTCCCGGGCTTCAGCACCAAGAAGGAAGTGTCGGAGATCTCCGGGAGAGGCGTGGGTTTGGACGTGGTCCAGTCGATGGTCCAGTCGCTCCAGGGGACCCTCGTCCTCGAATCCGCGCTGGGGAAGGGAACCACGGTGATGCTGAAGCTGCCGCTGACCCTGCTCCGGCTTCCGGTGCTCCTGGTGCAGGTGGTGCATGAGACGTACGCGATCCCGGTGAGCCAGGTCCGGGCGACCCTGGATTGTCCACCGGACCGCATGCGATCGGTGGGCGGCCAGGACGTCCTGGTCCGTGGCGAAGAGCAGATTCCGCTGATCCATCTGCGCACTGTCCTCGGTCTTCCGGAGTTCCCCGGCAAGTCGCTGGCCGTCCTCGTGGCCTCCAAAGAGCGTCAGATCGGGCTGTTGGTGGACGGTATTCTGGAGTACCGCGAGGTGGTGGTGAAAACGTTCCGGTCTCCGCTCAGGGGCTTGAAGGGGTTAGGGGGGATGACCATTCTCGGGGACGGCGCGGTTGTCCCGATCCTTGACCTCGAAACCCTATTGCCCTAGGAAGAGCGGCGGCCATGCCGGACCGGATCGCCCTCACACACGGGCGGCTACGCTCCCTGCTTGAGCGCCTCGAGTCCTCATAGGCTGCTCCACCCTCCTGATCAATCTTCTTCATCTCGGCGGAGAGGACGCCCCGTCACGGCCCCGCTACTTCAAGGGGACGGCAGGGGGCTGGCCTTTGTCGAGGATTAAAAACTGCAGGACCTTCGCCGGGGCGGTCGTGCTGCCGTTCTTCCCGGTGTGGATCTGCTTGGGCGGCTGATGGAACATCTCGCCCGCTTTATATGTGACGGCGACCTGGCCCTCGACCGTGAGGGTCAGGACCCCCTCCAGGACGTAGACGAACTCGTGCGCGGAATGGAAGTGTTTTCCGGTCACCGCCCCGGGGGCCAGTTCGATGACCGCCACGGCCGCTTCCTTTCCCTCTATTCCGGACAGATCTTTGGTGAGGAGCACTGTTCTCTTCACGGGTTCTTGCTGGGCATGCAGGACCTGACTCGCAAACATTCCCATTCCGATGCCTACCACGAAGGCAAAGCCGATCGGTACCGCCGTCCGCTTCATAATGATCCCTCCTGGTGCCGGGCGTTAGGAACCTGCGGGGCGCGCATCGGGCCGCTCGGTTGCTCCTCGAGTCCCCAAAGATATCCGAACCGGGCCGGGGGGTCAATCTCCCGGCCAGGGATGCCAGGCGGCAGGCGTCGCACGCTGCGATCGGACGGTGGACGGCAAGCGGTCAAACGGCTACTATGTGTGGGGGAGAAGAGAAAACCCCGATCGCCCGCCGACCGTGCGTAGGGTGACCATGCTGATTCACACGAAGATTCGACGATACGCGAAGAGCCCTCTGGGCATCATCCTGTCGGTTGCATTCGCTGTCTTTGCGTTCGGGTTCTTCTTCGGGGGCGTGATCGGAAAGTGGCTCGTCAACATCGGAAGGCCGAGCGAAGGGATCGCGGTGTACCGCCTGGCGCTGTCAGTCTATCCGTGGAATACGGCAGGTCACAATGACCTTGGATTGATCCTCATGCGACACGGTGACCCACAAGGCGCCATCGATGCACTGCGCAAGGCAGTGGAGCTCGAGCCGGATGTCGCAAGGCTCCACCACCACCTAGGGTTTGCCTATTTCGAGAACGGGGACATCGACGAGGCGGTTCAGGAGTTTCAGGAGGCAGTACGCCTGGATCCGGAGCATGAGGACTATCGAAGTGATCTTGAAATGGCGATCGTGGTGAGGGGTGAAGCGAAGGGACCGGCGTCACCGACCCCCCCTCGCTGAATCGGTCAGTCCACCATCCCCCAACAGCCCTCACACGCCTACACCCCGGAGGGTGTTTTGCTTCTCATTCTGCGAATGGAGGGAGGCCATGCCGACGTACATCAGTTTGCTGAACTGGACGGAGCAGGGGATCCGAAGCGTGAGGGACACCACCAAACGGGCCATGACGTTTCAGAGCATGGCGAAAAAGATGCAGGTCACCATCAAGGACATCTATTGGACCATGGGGCATTATGATGTCGTGGTGATCATGGAGGCCCCGGACGACCAGGCCATCAGCCGGCTCATGCTGGGCCTGGGCGCCCTGGGAAACGTCAAATCTGCAAGCCTCAGGGCCTATTCTGCCCAGGAGATGAACCAGCTCCTTCGGGGGATGCCGTAGTGTCGGGGCAGACGGGTGCCGGGTGGCGTGTCGTATTGCACGGTGGTGACATGGCCCGTTGAGACAGGGCGAAGAATGGGGAGCTGTACCGGGGCAAGCAGATCTGCGTGAGCGGCGTGATTAACACCTATAAGAGCGTGCCCCAGATTGTCGTGAATGATCCCGCCCAGATCTCGCTGCGGTAAGGCAGCGGGGCTCGGCGACCCGTTTCACCGCGAGCATCATTGTTGGGTTGGGGTCGGGAGATTGATCCGCTTGAAGGGGTGGCCCTCAGGGGCCGCCACCATTCCAGCCGACGTGTTCCCACAGGGACTGGATGAGCATATTGAGCATGTGCTCAGCCGCGGGGGTGAGGTAGCGGAATTCTACCAGGGTCTGGTGGTACTGGTCCCCATCTGGTCCATCGGACCTCACGCGACTGTTCACGACGCGACACCGGATGGTCGATAGGTCCCCGTTGATCCCCAGCTGGAGGAAGCACGGGCTCTCTGGCTGAAGGATCCCTTGGTGCTCGAGGAGCGCTCCCTTCAGGGTTAAGTCCACGAGTTCCGCCACCCGCACGGTTGGCATGCTCCCCATCATCCCGCCAATGCGACACCGCAGGGGTTTCTGGATCTGTAGATCGTTGCCTGTGATTCGATTGCGGAATGTTTTTTTCAACACGCCTCAGTTCCCTCTCGGTCCAGGAAGGGACCCCTCACGAGACTGAATCGGGAGCGCCACGGTCCGTGGAATGGAGCAGAAATCGTACCAGGACGAAACCGATTTTCGGCCGGCGCCTGATCAGCCTTCAATTTCAAGACGTTACTTCTGAATGGGCCCACCCGCGGCCAGGGGTAAGTTCTCTCCTGGGTGCATAGAAAGGCATCATCGTGGGACGACTGCACGAAATTTATGCAGGTGACCGCGAAAGGCAATTACGGGTACAGGCCGCGGAGGCGGTGGGCCTCCGCCACGCGCTGGGCCGCCAGCATCAGCGCCGCCGTCCTTAGATCGACCCCCTCCGCCTGCGCGTAGCCCCACACCCGCGTAAAGGCGGCGGTCATGATCTCCGTCAGGCGGGTGTTGATCTCCTGCTCGGTCCAGAAGTAGAACTGCAGGTCCTGGACCCACTCGAAGTACGACACGGTGACGCCCCCGGCATTGGCGAGAATGTCGGGAAGGACGAGGACCTTCTGCTCCCTGAGGATCTGGTCCGCCTCGGGCGTCGTCGGGCCGTTCGCCCCTTCGGCGATAATCCGGGCTCGCACCGTGGGGGCATTCGCCGCCGTGATCTGCCCCCCGAGGGCGGCCGGAATCAAGACATCGCACTCCAGGGCGAGGAGTTCGGCCTGGCTGATCCGGTCCGCGTCGCTGTAATCGGGCAGGATCCCGCCGGCCAGCCGTTCCTGCAGCAGGCGGGGGATGTCGAGCCCCTTGGGGTTGTAAATCCCCCCCTTCGAGTCGCTGACGGCGATGACCCGGCATCCATTCTCGGCCAGGAGCTGGGCGGCCACCGAGCCGACGTTGCCGAATCCCTGCACGGCGACCGTCATCCTCTTCGGGTCGAACCCGATCTTTTTCGCCGTCTCGAGCACGATGGTGTACACGCCGCGACCGGTCGCCTCGCGTCGGCCCCGTGAGCCGCCGAGCAGGATCGGCTTCCCCGTGACCACCCCGGGCGAGGTCATGCCCCGCTGCATGCTGTAGGTGTCCATCATCCAGGCCATGACCTGCTCGTCGGTTCCCATGTCCGGCGCCGGGATGTCATGCTCCGGGCCGATAATGAGGAAGATCTCGGCGGTATACCGGCGGGTCAGCCGCTCGAGCTCGCGGCGGGACAAGGTGCGCGGCTCGCACCGCACCCCACCCTTGGCGCCGCCGTACGGCAGTCCCATCAACGCGCACTTCCAAGTCATGAGCATCGCGAGCGCGGTCACTTCCTCGAGGCTCACGTCGGGGTGGTAGCGGATGCCGCCCTTGGTGGGGCCGAGGGCATTGTCGTGTTGCACCCGGAAGCCCTCGAAGATCTCCGTCCGCCCGTCGTCCATCGCGACAGGGACCGACACGACGAGCGCCCGGTGCGGGTGCCGCAGCCGTTTCTGCAGGCCGGGGTCGAGCTTCAGCCGCTCGGCCACCTGGTCGAACTGTTTCGCGGCGTCTTCCAGCATCCCTCCGCTCATTCCCCCTCCTCGCCTGCGGTCTTCGGTCTCGCGTCTCGGGTCACCAACCGTTGGCCAGAAGCGTAACATAGCTGCACACCCCCACCAAGGGTGAATGTCGCCGCGGCCGTGTCGGCAGGGTGTGTGACGCTCGTGGATCGGACGCTCCGCATCGCGAGTCGCTTTGCCGGTGCCACCTCTTGTGGCATACTGAGACGGGTGATCCCGGGAGGAGCATCGTGCAGAACCTGGAGGAGCGGACGCGTCTTTCCCGGCGCGTCAAGGAGCTCGCGCGCGAGGTCGGTTTCGACCTGGTCGGGGTCTCGCCGGTCGTCCCGCCTCCCCACGGGGAGTCGTTCGCCGAGTGGCTGCGGCAGGGCTTTGCCGGCGAGATGGCCTACATGGAGCGGGGTGCGCAGTCCCGCCTCCGCCCCGGGAACTTTCTCCCCTGGGCGAAATCCATCGTCTCGGTGGCGCTCAACTACTACGTCCCCCTGCATCGCGAGGCGGCGCCCGAGGACGGGCTGCGGGGCTGGATCTCGCGCTACGCGTGGGGAGACGACTACCACGACATCATGGAGGATCACCTGGCCCGGCTCCTGTCGCGGATCCGCGACGAGATGGGAGGGGACGTCGAGGGACGGGCCTACGTGGATACCGGGCCGGTCCTGGAGCGGGAGTTCAGCGCGCTGGCCGGGGTCGGCTGGATCGGCAAGAACACCACGATTATTCATCCCCGCCGGGGATCCTGGTTCTTTCTCGGGGAACTGTTCCTGAGCCTCGATCTCGAAGGCGACCGAAAGATCCGGGACCGGTGCGGCAGCTGCGATCTCTGCATCCAGGCCTGCCCGACCGGGGCGCTGGTCGGCCCCTACCTGCTCGATAGCCGGCGCTGCATTTCGTACCTGACCATCGAGCTCAAAGGGACCATCCCCCGCGAGATGCGCCCGTTGGTCGGGAATCATGTCTTTGGCTGTGACATCTGTCAGGATGTGTGCCCGTACAATGCCAAGGCGAAACCGACGACCGAGGAGGGCTTCCGGCCACGCGACGGGCATTTCGCACCCGATCTGATCCAGCTCCTGGCGCTTTCCGAAGATGAATTCCGTCGCCGGTTCAAGGGGAGTCCCGTCCGCCGGACCAAGCGGCGCGGGCTCCTTCGAAACGTGGCGGTGGCGTTGGGCAATCTCCGCAGGGCCGAGGCGGTGCCCGCCCTGGCGCGGGCCCTCCTGGAGGATCCGGAGTCGCTCGTGCGCGGCCACGCGGCCTGGGCGTTGGGGCGGATCGGAGGGGCGGCGGCGCGGGAGGGACTCGAGCAGGCGTGCGCCCGCGAGAGCGACCCCGAGGTGCAGGAAGAGATCCGCCTTGCCCTCGAAGAGTGCGCGCTCGGTACTCAGGACTGAGTGCTGAGGACTGAGGACTGAGCGTTGAGAATTCAGGACTGAGGACTGAGCGCTGAGGACTGGGAACTGGGGACCGGCGACCGGGGACTGGAGATTGAGACGCGAGCATGAGCGAGCTGTCCGCTGACTTTCTCCGCTACCTGTGCCCCACGTCGGATGAGCCGCTGGGCCTCGTCATCGACCGGGCGGAGGGCTGTTATCTACGGACACGCGACGGGCGGCGCATCCTCGACTTCATCTCGGGGATTGCGGTGATTAGCGTGGGCCACGGCCGTCCCGAGGTGCTCCGGGCCATCCAGGCCCAGGCCGAGCGGCACCTGCACGTGATGGTCTATGGCGAAGTGGTGCAGGAGGCGCAGGTGGCGCTCGCCAAACGACTGGCCGCCATCGCGCCGGGCGATCTCTCCACGACGTTCTTCTGTAACAGCGGGGCCGAGGCGATCGAGGGGGCGCTGAAGCTGTGCCGCAAGGCGACGGGGCGGACGCGGATCGTCGCCTTTAACGGTGGGTACCACGGAGATACGCTCGGGGCCCTGTCGATTGCGGGCGAGCCCCGCTATCAAAAGCCGTTCGAACCGCTCCTCCCCGACGTCCACCTGCTCCCCTTTGACGCCCGCGACGCGCTGGTCGCCATCGACGAGCGCGTAGCCGGTGTGGTCGTGGAGCCGATTCAGGGCGAGGCTGGGGTGCGCGTCCCGGAGCCCGGCTTTCTTCCCGCGCTCCGCGCCCGCTGTCGGCAGGTCGGCGCCCTCTTGGTGCTGGACGAGGCGCAGACCGGGATCGGACGCACCGGCCGGTGGTTCGCGTGCGAGCACTGGGGGGTGGTCCCGGACTGCCTGGTATTGGCCAAGGCGCTCGGCGGGGGGCTGCCGCTCGGGGCCTTCATCGGCCGGCCGGAGCTCATGCGCACCCTTGCGGTCGATCCCCCCTTCGCCCATGTGACGACCTTCGGCGGCCACCCCGTCTCGTGTGCCGCTGGCCTGGCCGCGCTCGAGGTGATCGAGGGCCAACGGCTTCTCGAAAACGCGGCGGCGATGGGTCAGCAGCTCCGTGGCGTGCTGTCACAGCTCTCAGGGGTCAGGGAGGTCCGGGGCATGGGCCTGCTGGTGGGCGTGGAGCTGGATGAGCCGTCGGTGGTGCCAACGGTTCTCCGCCTGGCGTTAGAGCGGGGGCTGCTGCTCGGCGGTTTCCTGAACGCCCCGGGGGTCATCCGGGTCGCGCCGCCCCTGGTGGTTTCCCGTGATCTCTGCGATCGGGCCGTCGAGATCTTGGCCGAAAGCCTGCGCGTCGCCGGGGTTTGAGGACTGAGGACTGAGTCCCAACACCCAATACCCGACACCCGGAAGGGGGAGGATCGATCGATTGCGCGAACCCATTGTCGAGCGCGTGCTCAACTTTATTCGAGGGGCGGACGGCGATTCCTTCGATCGCCTGGCCCTCGAGGTCTTCGCCTTTCAGTATGCGCGGAATCCGGCCTACCGGGGCTTCTGTGACGGGCGCGGGATCACGCCGGATAGGATCACGGACTGGCGGGAGATTCCCGCCCTCTCCACGACCGCCTTCAAGGTCCTCGATCTGACCTGTGCCCCGCCGGAACATGTTTTTTTCACGAGCGGCACCAGCCAAGGTGCGGAGCGGCGCGGCCGACATGGGTTTCCATGGCTCGAAGTCTACCACGCCTCGCTCCTCCCCAATTTCGCCACCTATCTCCTTCCCGACGGCGTGCGGCCGCGAATGCTCATCCTCGCGCCCTCCCCGGATCTGCTCTCCACCTCATCCCTCTCCCATATGCTGGAGGTAGTGCGGAAGACGTACGGCACCGAGCGGAGCGCCTACTTCCTCGGCGAGAACGGGCTGGATGTCCCCGGCCTGGCTCGGGCGTTGCGCGAGGCCGAGGCGGACCAAGAGCCTGTCTGCCTGCTCGGTACCTCGTTCGGCTTCGTGCAGTTCCTCGATGCGTGTCTCAGCGAGGGGTGGCGTTTTCGGCTTCCGGCGAAGAGCCGGCTCATGGATACCGGCGGCTTCAAAGGACGGTCGCGCGCAATCTCGCGCCGGGAGCTCATGCGCCTGTACACGGAGGTCTTCGGGATCGCCGAGGCGTTCTGCGTCAACGAGTACGGCATGACCGAGATGGGGTCGCAGTTTTACGACACCACGCTCCGGGATCGGCTGCTCGGGCGGCCGCGCCCGCGCTTCAAGGGGGTCCCGCCCTGGGTGCGGACGCGCGTTCTGGATCCGGCGACGCTCGCGGAGGCCCCGGAGGGCGCGGTGGGGGTCCTCGTCCACTACGATCTCGCCAACTGCGGCTCCGTGATGGCGGTGGAGACTGAGGATCTGGGATTCAGAATTGGGGAGGGGTTCGAGGTCGTGGGGCGGGCGCCCGGGGCCGAGACGCGCGGCTGCTCCTTGACCGCCGACGAGCTGCAGGAGAGGCGATGACAATCGATGCCTATCATCTCCCTGCGGCCGTCTCGGGATTCGAAACCGAGTCCCTCTCATTTGCCGAGGTTACCCTGCGCGTTCCCCGGGTCACCCCGTCGCTCCTCGCCGAAGTCATTCGACATCTCGAAAGCGCGCGGGAGCGGCTCCGTAAGCGCAGGGCCGAAGACATCGCCGCCGTCCTGGCGGAGGTCTTCCGGCGGTGGCGCGATCGGACCGAGCCGCTCCGTCATGCGGCCGAGGCGGCACTCCCGGCGGTCACCCGCTTCTCGCAAGGCATGGTGGCCCACGGCCTCGATCTCGTGTGCGGGGGCTATCGGCCGGAGGCCTTCAAAGACTTGCTGGAGGCGCTGGGGGGCGGGGACGCCCTGGAGGGATTCGTGGGACGCCGGACGCCGAGCAGCCGGGCGTACGGCCCCGCCGTCACCGCGCACGTGCTCGCGGGGAACATCCCGGGAGTCGGCCTGCCCGGCGTCGTCACTAGCATCCTCCTCGGCTCGGCCAGCCTGGTGAAGACCGCGTCGGCGGATCCGCTTTTCCCGGCGCTCTGGGCGGCCTCGGTGGCGCGGCAGGACCCGGAGATCGGCGACTGCCTCGCGGTGCTCACGTGGCGAGGGGGCCGGACGGATCTCGAAGCGGCGGTCTTTGACCGCGTGGACGCCGTCGTCGCCTACGGCAGCGACAGGACCATCCAGGACCTTCGGGCGCGGGTCCGGTGCCGGTTTCTCGGCCACGGCCATCGCGTGAGCCTTGGGGCGGTCGGACGCGACGTCTTATCGCAGGCGGAAGAGATAGCGGATCGGGCTGCCTACGATGCCTCCCTCTTCGACCAGCAGGGCTGCCTTTCGCCGCATTGTGTGTACGTGGAGGAGGGGGGCAGCATCGGCCCGAGGGACTTCGCGGCGCTGGTGGCATCGGCGCTGGCGAGATGGGCGGAGCGCCTCCCTCCCGGTTCGCTCACCCCGGAGGAGGCGGTCGCCATCCGGACCTTTCGGGCCGGTTACGAGGCCAGAGGGCTGGCCGGAAAAGACGTCACGCTCTTCGTGAGTCCCCGCGGCCTCGACTGGACGGTCATCTACGAGGGCGATCCGGCCTTCACCCCGTCGTGCCTCTTCCGCACCGTTGTGGTCAAGCCGGTCCCGGACCTCGCGGAATTGGCGAGCCTGCTGCGGCCGTGGGGGCCGTATCTCCAGGCGGCAGGCGTGGCGGTGACAGCCGAGCGGGCCGGGAGCCTGGCCGATATGTTGGGTCAGGCAGGAGTGAGCCGCATCTGCCCCATCGGCAGGATGCAGATTCCTCCGCTCACATGGCACCAGGACGGACGGGTGCTCCTGCAGGATCTGGTGCGCTGGACGGATGTGGAGATCGAACGCGGGAGGTAGGGCGGCTCCTGTCGGTCGACCCAGCGCGGTGAATGCGTCCGGGGAGATTTCATCGGGATGCGCGCATTCTGGGATGGCCTCGTGGCCCTCTTCCGGCGCTCGGTAGGGCGCGAGCCCGTGCCGCCTCGGCTGAGCCCCTGGGTCCTGGTGGGGCGCCTCGCCTCGGAGGCCGGCCTGCAGTGCCAATTCTGCGGCCGGGTCGGGTGGGAAGCGGGCGGATCGCCGGATCGGCAAGGGGACGTTCAGTTCGCCCTCGTTCAGGCCCGCCACAATCCGCGTCTCCAGCACATCGTCTGCGGCCATTGCCTGGAGTGGAACCGGATCGGCTCGAGCTGAGTGCGCCGGTATGGCGGAGATCGCTCACCCCCTCATCGATCAGACCTGGCGGCGGATCCGGGCGACCGACAGCGCGACGGCCGTTGCCGAGGCGCAGCGCTTCGCGCGGGAGCAACCCGATGGAAGCGACCCGCGAAGCGCTGCCGCCGTCCCTGTCCCTTGAGCAGCTGGTCCTCCTGAAGACGTTTTTGGACGCCCTCGAAGGAAGTACGCAGAGTGCAGGAAGTGCAGAAAGTACAGCAAGTGCAGGGAGTGCGGGGGGCGCAGGGGAAGGGGGGTAGCCGCGAAGACTCGGATCGAGACGTATTCATTGGTTGACAAATCTAGAAAGAATTTGACAATTTTGGACGGATCGGGCAGTCTGTGTGGGGAGGTGCCTAGCGATGAAATTGCTGACCGTCAAGGAGGCGTGTGAGCACCTGCGCATTTCCAGGGCGACGCTCTATACCCTCGTAAAGAAGGGCCAACTCGCCTTCGTCAAGATCGGCGGTAAATCGTTGATCCGCCAGGAGGCCATCGTCCGTCTCATTGCTCAGGGTACGCGGACCGCGCCGGCACGTGCCCCTCGTACCC
>DASRUH010000076.1:0-2392 GCA_035655535.1 Methylomirabilis sp. (SeqCode) | reverse complement strand
CCGAGATCCACCAGGTCATCGATACGACCGATCACGCTGCGGGGAAGAATCCCTTTTACCAGCCCTCCAAGGGCGGCACCTCTCCCTTCGCGTAACGTCGAGGAAAACTCCTGAAACACGGCTCGCCACCCCGGCGGGGAGCGACGGCAGAGGTTTTCTTTCGTTCGATGACTCTGGCGGCCAGAAGGGGTCTCTGGTGCAGGTCGTACTGATCTCGACGTATGAATTGGGCCGGCAGCCCTTCGGGCTGGCCTCCCCGGCCGCCTGGCTTCGAAAGGCGGGTGCCCGCGTCACTTGTCTCGACCTCTCCGTGGAGCCTCTCGACGAGGAGGCGGTTCGCGCCGCCCAGGTCGTGGCGTTCTATCTACCGATGCACACGGCGACCAGGATCGCCACGCGGGTCGTCGAGCGGGTCAAGGTGCTGAATCCGGATGCCCATCTCTGCTTCTACGGGCTCTATGCCTCGATGAATGAATCCTTGTTACGCAGGCTCGGGGCGGACACGGTCCTGGGAGGGGAGTTTGAAGCGGGACTGGGGAGCGTCATTGAGCGACTTCGCGCTGCGCCGGCGGGCGCGAAGAGGGTTTTCCAGATCGAACCGGTGGTCTCGCTGGCGAAGCAGCAATTCGTGGTCCCGGACCGGAGCGGCCTCGCGGCGCTATCGAAGTATGCGCAGCTCGAAGTCGGCGATGGGCAGAGTCGAACCGTGGGATATACGGAGGCCAGTCGCGGCTGCAAACATCTGTGTCGGCACTGCCCGGTGGTTCCGGTCTATCAGGGGCAATTCCGCATCGTCCAGCAGGATGTGGTCCTGGAGGACATCAGGCGGCAGGTCGCCGTCGGCGCGGAGCATATCACCTTTGGCGACCCCGACTTCTTCAATGGGATCGGTCACGCCCTGGCCCTCGTCCACGCCCTTCGTGCGGAACACCCACACCTGACGTATGATGTGACCATCAAGATCGAGCATCTCCTGAAACATGCGGCGCATCTCACCACCCTGAAAGAGACCGGGTGTCTCTTTGTCACCAGTGCGGTGGAGTCGATCGATGACCGCGTCCTTGAGCGGCTGGACAAGGGCCATACCCGCGACGATTTTCTCCGGGTCGTCCGTCTCTGCCGTGAGGCGGGGCTCACCCTCCATCCGACCTTCGTCGCGTTCACCCCCTGGATCTCGATCGAGGGCTACCAGGAGCTGCTCTCGCTGTTGGCAGAGCTTGACCTCATCGACCACGTTGCCCCCATTCAGCTGGCGATTCGCCTGTTGATCCCGGCTGGCTCAAAGCTCCTGGAGCTCCCCGAAGTTCAGGAGATCGTGGGGCCGTTTGATGAGACCGCCCTGATCTACCCGTGGCGGCACTCGGACCCCCGCGTGGACCGGTTGCAGGGGGACATTCAAGCCCTCGTCGGGGCGGCGACGGCGCGTGGGGCAAGTCGGCGCGAGATCTTCGCGCAGGTGTGGTTACTGGCCGAGCAGGCCCCGGGAGGCTTAGGGCGGCCCCTGCCACTCTCGGTCCAGACGCCAGCGCGGGTCACCATCCCCTACCTCACCGAACCGTGGTACTGCTGAGCAGAGCCCACCGAGGAGCAGGTGGCTCCTTTCTGATCCGAGCGCATCTGCGACCGCCGGGCTCGGCCCTTAGCGCCTTCCCTTGCGAAGCAGCCCGTCGATACTGAAGTCCCCGCCGCCGCCCGCCGCCAGGAACAGGAAGACAAAAGAGTACAGCGCCGCCAGCTCGCCCCCATTCAGGAGCGGCCAGACTCCCTGGGGAAAATGTGCCATGAAGTAGGCGGCTGCCATCTGCCCGACAGGATGAAGGCGACCGGCCGCGTGAACAGCCCAAGCATGACGAGGAGCCCGCCGAAAAACTCCAGGATGCCGCCGACGCCCATCAGCGACAAGAGCGGCGCCGTCGCGCCGGGTTGCCCCCCGAATCCGCCAAACAGACCGAAGAGCTTCTGCGCCCCATGCGGGAAGAAGAGAAAGCCGGCCATGATGCGCAGGAGGTTCAGGGCAGGGGCCTGGAGCTTGCTCAGGGTCTGAGTGATCATCGTGACCTCCTCTCGTGGGTTCCCTTTCGAGGCGTCATGAGGGCGAGGTCTGCTTGATTCCGTTGACCTATTCCCCGAGCAGCTCCCGGTACAACGCCTCGTAGTGGGGGATGATCCGGGGGGCGTCGAAGTGTTCGAGGACTCGCCGGCGCCCCGCCTGCGCCAAACGGAGGTGCAGCGCGCCGTCCGCGAGAACCCTGAGTGCCTCCCGGGCCATTCCCTCGACGTCCCCCACAGGACGCAAGAGTCCGCTCACGCCGTCCTCGATCACCTCGGGCAGGCCGCCCACCCGGCTGGCGATCACCGGGACCTCGCAGCTCATGGCCTCAAGCGCCGCCAG
>DASRUH010000075.1:0-2368 GCA_035655535.1 Methylomirabilis sp. (SeqCode) | reverse complement strand
TCCTGGCCAAACAGCTGCCATCGCCCCAGATACGTTCCGGCCGAGTCCGGGGCGATCAGCATGACGGACAGGTCGATTTCTTCGCCCGGCTGAACAGGATCGGTGAGTGGAGCGCTGCGCGGGCCGGACATCCGATCTCCGGAGAGGAACGTCAGCCGGTAGGAGTCGTCCCAGGCGCAGTCCCCCGTGTTGCGGAGGCGCCAGGTCTTCCGGAAGAGCGTGTTGGGACTGAAGTGGGTCCCGTCCGGTACCGTCACGTCCGACACGAACTCGGAATCGTCGCGGCAAGTCGAAGCAACGCCGGCAAAGCCCAGGGCAATGGACCCACTGTTCGCATTCGGCAGGACCCGCGGGTCCTCGGCGATCACAGTCCTCGAGCCGTCCAGCGAACCGAGCAACAGCCGGTTAGGCACCGACGCCAGGTACACAAATCGTTCGCGGTCGATCCATTCGAGCGGTCCCACGGGCTCGCCAAAGTCGAGCGGCGGCCCGCAGACTTCGATGGCTTGCGCGGCATTCGCGCACAGGCGGGTCATCTCCTCCGAGCCTAGGACGAAGGCCGAGCCGCTCGGCGACCAGGACAGGCCGAGGGGATCGCGGTTGACAGCGAGCGGGCCCAGCTCCTTGGGCATAGGGACGACAAACCTCCCCGACGCTCCTCCCGGACCCGCCCCCCGCATGAACGCCAGGAGCGATCCGTCGGGCGCGAGTTCGAGGTAGTCACCGCTGAGGGTGATCAGCGCCTGGGCGGCCGACCCGTCGACAGGGACGCTATAGATCGTCCATCTCGTGGTCAGATTCCCGCCGGGGGCGATCGGGCCCCGGATGAGGACGGCGCTGGAGTCCTGGGTCCAGGCCTTGAGGCTGGGAATCCCAGAGCCGGCCCTGAGGCTGTACTGGCCCGGGCCCGAGATGCCGCCCGAGGGGTATGTGAAGGCGACCTGGCCAGAGAGAGCGTCATCAACTTTCACGAAGAAGGGACCGGTCTCGGAGAGGAGGGCGACCTGTTCCCCGTCCGGCGATCCCGCAAAGTCGGCACTCTCCCCGACCGGGACGAGCTCGGCGCTGGCCAAGGTATCCGCGTCGACAAGGTAGACCCCCGACGAATAAATGTACGCAGGGAAGAACATCACGCTATACAGCAAGCGATGGGTGCCCGGGATCCACGCCACCTCCGGAAAGTCGGTGTCGTCGGTCTCGGAAGCTCCCAGCCGGGAACGCAGTTGTGCATCGGAGACTAGCTCGCGCGGGTTCGCTCCATCCCGGTCCACGACCCACAGCGAGGAACGCCCGTAGCGGGGGTTCCCGTCCGGGAGCATGCGGCGCACGAAAGCCACCAACCGGCCGTCGTCGCTGATCTCGACTTGGGTCACGTCGCCGGCGTCGAAGACGGTCTGGCTTTGGCCGGTGGTCTCCTCCCACACCAGGACGTCGCCATCCTTGACGTAGGCGACGACAGCCGATCCGCCGGCCAGTCCGGTTCCGGCCGGGGGCGGAGCGGCCGGGACCAGGGTGAACGAGTCGATGATGGTGTGGAAGAGAAGCTCGAATTCTGCGACGGACGGCGCGTCGGCGCCGGGCAAGACGAATCCCACCGTGTAAAGACGGTCGTCATGCACGAGCATCACCACGCGCGTCGACGCCTGTCCCCCGACTTCTGGCAGCACGACCGCCTCCTGCCCGGCGATGGTCAAGGGGGAGGGATCGCCGATGACCCCGCCCTGCGCGATCACCTCGTCGGCCGCCTGACGGACGGTGCGTCCGGCCGCGTCGGCGACATTGATGAAGACCTTCGCCGAGTGGCAGGCCATGAACGGCTCTCCTGGGACCAGGCAGACCTGGGTTGGGTCGGTACCCACCTCGATGAAGCTCTCGGGGTACAGCAGGCAGAATCCTGTTTGTTCGCGGGTGAGCAGGCGAGTATCTTCGCTCGGCGGCGGACAGGTTGCTTCGGCCGTCGGGATGGACGTCGGCGACGTGGTTGGCACGGGAGGAGCGCTGGGTGGAATTGTGGTGGCGGCAGAGCCGCAACCTGTGAGAGCGAACAATGCCGCCACCACCAACGAGGGCACATTCTTCATGGAAGACATCTCCGTGGTGCTTCGAATTGAGGCGGCGAAGTGGGGATGCGAGGCCGCGGTGAGGTGTTTCGCCCGTCGAAGCTAACAAGTATGACTCAAATGGCGTAGAACTCCTCCGAATCGAACCGCCGCTAACCAGTGCTATCGCCCCCACTCCAACCCTTCGCGGAGCATTCCGGAGCCCTTCGACAAGCTCAGGGCAGGCTCCGCGGAGAGGCCCCCTTGCAGGGGGGAGGGAGTTGTCCTTCCCCCTCCCCCTTTCAGGGGGAGGGCAAGGGTGGGGGTGG